>CAIWLA010000498.1 GCA_903913345.1 uncultured Magnetococcales bacterium
ACCAACAGGTGCATCAGTTTGTCAAACAGGCCACGCTCCTCTCTCTGCAATTTTTTCAACAGAACCAGGGTCTCCTCGGTATGACACACCGGATTCTCACTCGATCCCTTATCATGGAATACCTGCTCGACCGCTTTGAGAATGGCCTCCGATTGCCTGGGCTTCTGCTCCAGAAGATCCTTGTTTTGTCGCAGCAGACGCAACATGTCCCGCAAGGGCAGGGAACTCTTTTTGGATGCCGTACTGCTCATGTTGATTTTCAGCAGGATCTGCTTGATGCTCTCATGCAACCGTTTGACATCTTTTAAAATAGTGGCCATCTCTTGCGCAACGGCCTGCTCGATGGCCGCTGCCCGCGCCGCCATATCCTCGGCATAGCGGACCAGGGCCGCCAGTTTTTCATGAAAACCGGTGGAATCACCACCCACATGGTCCAACACCACGCGCGAAACCCCCTCCAACTCCATCGCGACACCACTGACCGGGGCATACAACCGGGCCTGATCCCCCATGGCGGGTGACAACCCCAATACCTGCAACGACTCCTTTTCCATGTCTTCAATGCGCTGATTCAGACTCTCCACCGGGACAATGGCCTTGGCCTGATACCGTCCTGGGAAACGACGCTGCATCTCTGACAATGACTCCAGGACATCCCGACGAAGACCGGGCAGCGTCACCAGCAATACCTCTTTCAAGTCGGGTATGAAATCATACAGGCCATCCATCTCATCCAGGGTGCTTCCATCCTGGCGCGCCACCTCCTGCAACCAGCGACGCCGCGTATGGGCGAAAGGAGGCAACGGCGACCGGAAGGCCCCCCCCCAGAACCGCTGCCACCGCTGATGCCCCCGACTCCCCGGCTGAAAAAAGGGTCGCAACAGGGGATTGACCCGCCCCTCCTGGCGTACACACCCCTTGAGCATTTGGGGAGACAGGGTCACCACGACCGGGGGCGACACCTCCTCCTGCCCCTTCTCCTGGCGGACGGCCTCCGGTTCCGACCCATCCCGTCTTCCACCCCGCAATTTGCTGATGCTTTTGCGTTTTTGTTCCAAAACCATCTTGGCACCCAGGGTATCCAACGGATCCTGCAAAACCATCCCCTCCTGAGCAACCGGGCCGGATACCGCCTGCAACTCCCAGGCAAAGATCAACCGATGCTGCTCCTGACCCCACTCTGTCTGTCGAACAATCCAGTCAAATTCGGCTTCATGGTGCCCATCCTTCGGGTGGCGTGGCAGGCCGGACGATTTCGGGGTGGAACCGCCAGCGACCACCACCCCCTGCTCAAACGGCACACCGGGCAGCACATATTCCAGCAGTTGCTGAAGAGAACGATCCTGCTCGGCCACAAAACGACCGATGGCCAACGCCCGCCGATTGTAACCGTGCATCTCCTGGGTGCGGGTCAACAAAAACAGGCCCCGAAACCAATCACCCGCCCGTTGGGAAAAATTCTGGTCGCGGGGATCTTTCAAGAGGGGATCCCGCTCCTCCAGCAATCGATAAAAGGCATTGCGAATACCCGTGCGATTGGGCAGGGAGAAGCCGTCGAATACCTGTTGCACATCCCGACGATAAAAAAATTGATGACCACCCACGATAAAATCATTTTCCCATTCCCGCAGATAGCCAATCAGGTCGGGAAACAGGGAGCGATCCTGTCGCCCAATCATGGCGGTCCAACGCAGATAAATCAGCGGATCCAGCAAATCCATACAGAAGGAGAGAAACAGAATGGCCATCAACAGACCGTTGGCCAGGGCAACACCATACTCACCCGTCAAAAATTCTTTCAACTCGGCAAAACTTTTATGTTTAGCCTTTGGAATATGGGTGTTTTTCAACTCCTTGATGGCATCCAGATCGGGAATGGCCAGCTTGCCCTCGATGTGATACTCCCGGCGCGAGGCGGAACCCGACTTGTCCACCTGCTGCAACACCGCCACATAGGCATCGGTCAATTGATTGAGTTCCGCCGCCACCCGCTCATATTCATTCTTGTTCTCCTCCAGGGCATTGGCCATGGAGAGGACGATTTCATTGATCTGGTAATGTTCCAGGGCAAAAACCCGTTTGATCTCCTCCAGGGAGTAGCCGCGCATCTCCATCAGACCGCGCAGGTTGTCCAACTGGCTTTCGACCAGGGTTTCGGTCTGGCGCAGATGGTCGTCATACCGTTTGCGCAGGGCACGGATCTTGTCGGCTGCCGAGGTATGCAGATCCAGGTGGGCATCGCGCAGCATATCGTCGATACGGGCCGAAAAACCGGCCGTCAGGCTCTGGGTCGAGTGGGCCACATCCCGCACCCCCGGTTCATACCCCCCGTTGACAATAAAATATTTCCCCCAATATCGAGGCCCCATCCGTGGATCACCGCTGGAGGCGACACCCGACACCTCATCATCGGGCACCCGATTGAATTTTTCGATGGAATCCTTGGTGGCCTCCTCCAACAGCCCCTGTATATCATGCAGATCGTCTGGTTCCACCGTATTGACAAAAAACGGCGAGCCGAGTGCCTTTTTGACCCTGGCCCGAATCTGCTCGGATTGGCTGGCCAGATCCGCCTTTTTGGAGATGAGGGAGACAATACCATCATAGTTGGTCTTGATGGAAAAGAGGGTGAGAAAGGTGGCCAATATCATCCAGCGGGGATAGCGCAGCAGGGCCGTGCGCATCCCCCGCAAGACCCCGCCCTCCTCAACCACCGAGGAGAAGAGCCGCTCCTTGTAATCCAGTATGGCCGAAGAGAGCAATAGACCCACCAGAACCGCCATCCCATAGCGCAACACCTCTGCCTCGCGCCCATCAAACAGACCACCAAACAGATCGGAAGCCTCCTGGCTCTGCAACAAATCGTTGATCCCCTGCCCGGTCGTAAAGGAGGAGCCAAAAAAGAGGACAATGGCCACGGCCACCTTCCCCATACCCATCCAGGCATCCATCTGGTCGGAAATTTTTCTTAAAAGGGTCGATGTTTTGCTCTGCATGGGGTGAATGGCGGACGAGGCGGTTTTCTGGCCAAACCAGATGTCACGAAACGAGCGCAACAGAGGCACCGGTTCGGGTGGAGAGGTCAACAACTCCGCCTGCAAGGCGGCAAAGAGGGTTCTTGCCCCGTCCAGATTGTGGTAGAAGACCCGTTTTGTCAGTTCGTAGAAGGGATTGCCCCCCAGCCCTGCCTCATCGCCACGCTCCACAGCCGAGCGAAATTGGGCAAAACGGCTCCGAATCCGCTCGGCCTCTTCCGCCGACAGCGGAGGCGCACCCGCAGAGGTCGCCGATGAGGTGGCATCATCGGTCCGCCGCCGCACCACCTCGTCTCGCGACCGGGGGGGATCCGCCACCTTCCAGGCCCCGCGCAGATAATCCACCAACTCCTGGGTGATCTCCAGACCACGCGGATGGATCCGCTCGGCAAGATGACCCATCGGCAGAGCGGGGGCTTGTTGATCCGTGGTTTGATGGCGCGGTGCAGCAAGGCCGTCCGCCCCGGAAGAGTCCGGCTCATCCGAGGGAAAAACCGCCACCCTGCTCCCGATGCGTGGTTGGGGCACAAAAAAACGCGCAACAACCTCGGCGTAGCTCTTGAACAACAATTGATTCATGATGCCCTGCCCATCATTGACACGTCCTTCCCCGTTCCACCCATCCCAGCCAGCGCACAAAATATGAACTGTTTACTCCAAAACACCCCCATCCACGCTAAGGAGCCTGGCAAAAATAACTTGTGCAGATTGCGCCGGATTTTGGTTCGCCCGCCAGGCGCAAAAAGGCGCGCAGACTATCAGGATGTAAGCCTTTATGCAACGACGCGGACGGACCAAAAGACAAGCAAGATGTTCAAGTTATTTTTGCCAGGCTCCTAAGCCCCTGCCGCTCCCCGAAGCGGCAGGCAGATGGTCACCGTGGTCCCCTGCGCCACAGTCGATTGAAAGTGGATGGAACCGCCATGCCGATGCACAATCAGATGGGAAATGGATAATCCCAATCCCGTACCACCCGCACCCAGACGGGTGGTAAAAAAAGGTTCCGTGAGGTGAGAGAGATTCTCCTGGGCAATGCCCACCCCCTCATCCTCGACCACCACCCGCACCACCCCCTCCCCGGTCTCCCAGACCGTTCGCACCTGGACCGCCTTGTCCCGACTCGGCAAGGATTGCAGGGCGTTGAGGATGACATTGATAAAGACCTGTTCCAGTTGAGCGGCATTACCCGGAATCGCCACCTCGCCCTCACCCGGCAGGTAGGTACACCGGTCCGTATGACAGTGAATCTTGTGGTTGAGAACCATGAGAGAGGCCTGCAACGTGGCATGGAGATCCACATCCGAGGAGACCGGCACCGCTGGCCACCGGGGATCCATCCCCTCCGGGATCTCCTCATTGTGTCTGGCCAACGATTTCAGATTGTCGATGATACTTTCCACCCGCCGACTGTTGTGCAGAATCTCCTCGAACAGCGTGAAACCGGTGGTACGCACCTCGGAAAAGGGGAGGCCAGCCAGCAAAAAATCGCCATTTTCCCGGAAATAATCCGCCAATACCGGCTGACTGTCCGCCCACAGACGCGCCGTCATTGAGGCATTGAACAAGATGGCCCCATTGGGGTTGTTGACCTCATGAGCCACGCTGGCCGCCAACACGCCGATGGTCGCCAGCCGGGCGTGACGAATGGCCTGGGCTTGATAGACACGCTTTTCCGTGATGTTGCTGCACAGCACCATCGCCTCAACCACCTGTCGTCCCCGCTGAATGGGCACCAGGCGCACCTCCCACCAGACCGATTGGTCCGTGGAATATTGAAAACGATCCGTCTCCGAGGCCTGAAACAGACGCCCCATGCTCCGGCGATACCAGGCACGAAATCCCCTGGGGAAGAGCAGGGCAGAGTCCCGCCCGATCATCCGCTTGGGCAAATGATCCCCCATTGGCCGATTCATGAACAAGACGCGCTGCTGCCGATCCACCGTCAAAATGACATCGGGCAGATGACCAAAGAGCCGACGGGGTGCCCTTTCCATCCGGGGAAAGGTTTTTTTGTCCTTTTTGATCTGTCCCACCGTCAGCCCTCCCACATCGGTACAATCCAGACCAGGGTGCCCGTTTGAACCCGTGCAAACAGCTCCAGAATGTCTCGATTATCCATCCGAATGCAGCCCGCAGAGACCGGTTGGCCCAACAGCCCGACATGGGGGGTGCCATGGATATAGATGTAGCGATCATGGCTGTCACAACCGTCCCCCCGATTGACCCCCTCCTCCAACCCCTCCAGCCAGAGGATGCGGGTGGTGATCCAATCGCCGCCGGGCGGCTCACCATCGGCCACGATCTCGCCGGTGGCCACCCGGCTCTTGAAAACCATCCCGCACGGGGCACCCTCACCGATGCAGTCCGCGATACGATGGAGACCGATGGGCGTCTGTCCCGAATCCTGGCGGGTTCCGAAGCCGGCGGCGGCCGTCGAAACGGGCCATGCGGTCGCCGGTTCCACCGCCTGGTGAACGCGAGGCAGATCCCCGATTGCGCCATGATCGGGCAAGAGGTACAGCCGCTGCTCTGCCCCACTGACCACCAGGGCGGGGGCAATGCCGTCCCAACCGGCAGCGCGCAGACGGGCACGGGCGGCAGGAAGCCACACCGCAACCGGATCAGCAGAGGGCAACGGATTCACACCCTACTCTTCCCCAGCCAGCAGACCCAGCAGGCGGAGCAGGCTCAAAAAGAGATTCAGCACGTTCAGGTACATGGAGAGGGCCGCCACCGAGGGGGAAACGGCCCCTGGATTGTCCTTGAGTTGCTGCGTCTCAAACAGGATATAACCCGCAAAAATGACACTGCCGCAGGCGGACAAGGCAAACGAGACGGCGGTGGAGTGAAAAAAGAGATTCAACAGACCGCCGACCAGCAACACAATCAGCCCGGCAAACAACATCCCGCTCAGCATGGAGAGATCCCGACGGGTGGTGATGGCATAAAAACTCAGCCCGACAAAGACCGCACCCGTCATGAAAACCGCCTGCCCCACCACATGGGAGAGTCCAGCCCCCACATAAATGGCAATGATCGGCCCAACGGAAAGCCCGGAAATACCGGTAAACAGAAACAGCGTGGCCGCATTCTGAACCTGGAAAGCCAGGAACATGGCACCCAGCATCATCACCATCAGGATGATGGGATGTTCAAAAGCAAAGGGCAGGCTCATGCCCACATAACCCGCTGCCACGGAGACAATCATGCTGGCCGCCAACAGGGCATAAACCTGCTTCAAATAATCAACCGCCAGCCCCTCCCGATGGGCAGAGGCAGGCTGTTCGCCCCCCCAAACCGCAGCACGGGTTTCAGCAGAAGGATCGTCCATTGTCATTCTCCTCATTGTGTAAACAAAAAAAGACCGAAAGCCTTGCAACACTCAGCCCAACTTCTCGATTCTAGCAAAATTCGACCAGGAGGCGAAGATTAAACTGCGCCACCGCCCCATTTTCGTGCAAAATTTTGATGACATCCGTTGCGAACGCATTTATGATGCCACTCAGGAGGTCGGACATCATGAACGATGGCAGAATTGCCGCATCACAAGACATTGTGGAAGTCGTCACCCGCGATAATTTCAATCTGGTCTGGGCAACGATCGATTGGGCCATTCGTGCACAACGGTTTCGTCTGCCTCCCGAATCCATTCGTGCCTTTCGCCAGATTCCGCAGACACCCAAGGACGATGATGCCGCGCTGCAATCATTGAACGACTGGATGGAAGAGACCCTGCGTCCCGAGACCCGGCGGCGCATCTTTTCGGATATTCGCCGGGCACAGTTCGAGGCGGCCAAGGGAGCGGTGCAAATCACCATTGCCGGGGAGACCCAAAAGCTCTTGCGGGAACGCAAACGGGCCTTGTTCGGTCCCAACCGGGGTTCCATGGAGGTGACCATCCGCCACCTGTTGGATGTCGAACGGCACGCCCTGCCGTGGCAAGCCTTCCGCCTGCTGGAGGCCTTTCGGAGCCGTCACAATCTTTCCAGCTTGAGCGATGCGGTACGCATCCTGATCGACCATGCCGAATTGGCCTACCAGGCGCATGAGGCGGAGATCTCCGTGCGGGAGGCCGCCCCGCCGCCACCCGACCCATCGGCGCAACCGGTGGCCTCACCACCGGACCCGCAACCAGAACAGACCGCCAATGCCGACAATGCCGATGTGACAACCGCCCAACACCCCCCGGCAGAGGAACCCCCGCCCACAACGGAATACCCGATGCAACTGCTCCACCCGGTGGAACCGGTGTGGAATGCATTGATTCGGTGTTGGATGCCGTAAAGACAACGCCTGGCTATTCCACCGTCACGCTCTTGGCCAAATTTCTGGGCTGATCCACATCCGTTCCCTTCAAAACCGCGATGTGATAAGCCAGCAACTGCAACGGCACGACATACAGAATGGGGGTGGCAAACTCCCCGCACGGGGCAATGGTCAACACCGCCTCCGCCGCCATTTTTTCCTCCCCCGCCATCCCCTCGGTCGCCGTCGTGATCACCAGCAATCGCCCACCCCGCGCCCGCGCCTCCTCCAGATTGCTGACCACCTTTTCAAACAACGGCCCGCGAGGGGCAAGGACCACCACGGGCAATTGTTCGTCAATCAAGGCAATCGGTCCATGTTTCATCTCTCCCGCCGCATACCCTTCGGCGTGGATATAGGTGATCTCCTTGAGTTTTAACGCCCCCTCCAAGGCCACCGGAAAACAGGTGCCACGCCCCAGAAAGAGAAAACCGGGGGCATGCATACAGAGCCGCGCCATCGCCTGAATGGCCTCGTCCTGCGCCAGAACCTGTTCCAGTTGCGCCGGAAGGCGCAACAACTCCTCCACCATCTGCGCCTCCTGCGCCGCGTTCACCACCCCTCGTGCCCGGCCAAACGCCACCGACAGGGCGGCCAACGCCAACAATTGCGTGGTAAAGGCCTTGGTGGAAGCCACCCCGATCTCCGGTCCCGCCTGGGTATACAGGACGCCATCCGCCTCGCGGGCTATGGTGGATTCCGGGACATTGACAATCGCCAGGACCGGCTGTCCAGTGCGCTGCGCAAACCGCAAAGCCGCCAGGGTGTCCGCTGTCTCCCCGCTCTGCGAGATGACCAGCATGAGCGAACCGGGGATCACCGGCGGCTCCCGGTAACGATATTCCGAGGCAATATCCACATTCACCGGCACCTGGGCCAACCGTTCGATCCAGTATCGCCCCACCAGCCCCGCATGCCAGGAGGTGCCACAGGCCACCACATTGACCGCCCGCACCGCCGACAGATCAATCCGCTCCAACGCGGTATCCAGACACACACAATGCCCGGACGCATCGATCAACCCTTTCAATGTCTCGCCCAGCACCGTCGGCTGTTCAAATATTTCCTTCTGCATGTAGTGCCGATAGGGCCACTTGTCGGTCAGGGCCGCGCTGACCTGGGAGTGTTTGACCGGTCGCTGTACCACCTCTCCGAGCAGGTTGGTGATCTCCACCCCCTCGCGCCGCAATACCGCCATGTCATTGTCTTGCAGAAAGATCATGCGCCGGGTGTATGGCACCAATGGCGCGGCGTCCGAGGCCAGAAAATTTTCCCCCTCCCCCAACCCGATCAGCAGGGGCGAACCGCGTCGCACGGCAAACAGCCGATCGGACTCCCCACAAATGAGAATACCCAGGGCAAAGGCCCCCTCCAGTTGCCGTACCGCCGCCCGAACCGCCTCGGCCCCCTTCAACCCCCGTTTCAGCTCCCGTTCGATCAAATGGGGCACCACCTCCGTATCCGTCGCCGATTGGAAGCAAACCCCCTCTTCCTGCAACGCCTGCCGCAAGGCCTGGTAATTTTCAATAATCCCATTATGGACCACCGCCACCCGTGCCGAGGTATGGGGATGGGCATTTTCCTGAGTCGGCGGACCGTGGGTGGCCCAACGGGTATGGCCGATCCCCACCCAACCGGTACAGGGCGACTCGGCCAGATACTCCTCCAACCGGGCCAGCTTGCCCTTGACCCGCGCCAGTTGCAGGTGATCCCCCCGGAGCACCGCAATGCCCGCCGAGTCATACCCCCGATATTCCAACCGCTTCAGCCCCTCCACCAGGATGGAGGTAGCGTTGCGTTCACCGATGACGCCAATAATACCACACATGGTCCGATGGTCCGTTCAGGTAAAAAAGGTTTTCAGAATGATGGCCGTCACGCCGCCCAGCAGCAGACCGAGCATCCATTTGATGAGGGTCAGTTCCCCAATCACGGCATCTATTCGGCGATCCAGACGGGATTCGAGTTCACGCAAATCTCCCCTAAGAGTCACCATATCCCCCCCGGTGACCAGTTCTTTCAGTTGAGCATCCTGCGCACCTTTGAAGGCAGTCACCATCCCTTTGGATGCTCCTTGGTGAAGCCAGACGATTCGAGGGATTCGACAAACTCCAGCGTGTCAAATGCAGCAATGGCCATGGCAGCCCCCCAGGACAAAATGAAACGGACCATCAGTCTAGCACACTCCCCGCAGCCATTCACCATGAAATGTGCCAAGGCGGCCAATGGCCTTTATTCTTTGTTTTTTTTCCAATCGGCTATATGGATCTGCGGCGATCGGGAGACGGCCAACGCCTGGGCGGGCACCTCTTTGGTCACGGTGGTCCCCGCGCCGATGACCGCCCCATCGCCCACCCGCACCGGGGCAACCAGTTGGGTATCGGAACCGATAAAGACCCCATCCCCGATGAGGGTTTGATGTTTATGCCGCCCGTCATAGTTGCAGGTAATGGTCCCGGCCCCCACATTGACCCCCTTGCCCATCTGGGTGTCGCCGATATAGGAGAGATGGTTCACCTTGGAGCCTGCGCCAATATGCGATTTTTTGATTTCACAAAAATTGCCCACCCTGGCCCGTTCCGCCAACACCGTGCCGGGACGCAGACGGGCATAGGGGCCTACCTCGTTGGCCCCTTCCAGCACCGCCCCCTCCAGGTGCGAAAACCCCTTGACCTGACAACCCGCCCCGATTTGACTCTGCCGAATGTCGCAAAACGGGCCAATCCGACACCCCTCGCCGATGACGGTCTCCCCCCCCAGGATGACATGGGGTTCTATCACGCTGTCCTGGCCGATCACCGCATCCACCGCCAGCCAGCAGGAGTGGGGATCGATAAAGGTGACCCCCTGCCTCTGCCAGTGGGCGACCAGACGATCCCGCAACACCGCCTCCAGAGTGGCCAGTTGCCGCCGGTCGTTGACCCCCGCCAGACCCTGGGCATCGGCATGATGGAAGAGGCCCACCGCCCCCTCCTGCCGGGCCACGGACACCAGATCCGGTAAATAAAATTCCTTCTGGGCATTCTCGGCGGCAATCCGGCTCAGCCAGGCGGGCAGACGGGCCAGATCGACGCAATAGATGCCGCTGTTGACCTCGGTGATGGCCCGTTCGGCAGCGGTGGCATCCTTTTCTTCCACCACCCGTACCAGACCGCCCGCCGCATCACGCACCACCCGACCATACCCCATCGGCACCGTCTGGGTCATGCTCACCACCGTCACCCCCACCCCCTCGCGGCGATGGTGTGCCAGCAGGTCACGCAGGAGATCCGCCTCCACCAGGGGGGTGTCGCCACTGAGAATCAACACCTCCCCCGACAGATCGGCCAACGCCGGCAAGGCAGACCGCACCGCGTGGGCGGTGCCCAGTTGCTCGGCCTGATGGACCCAGGTCAGGTCGGGATCGGGAAAGGCCGCTTGAATTCTTTCCGCCTGATGACCAACCACCACCGCCAGTCGCGCCGGTTGCAACGACCGGGCCATCGCCAGCACATGACCCAACAAGGGCCGTCCCGCCAGGGGATGCAACACCTTGGGGAGAGCGGAGCGCATCCGGGTACCCTGCCCGGCGGCCAGGATGAGAATGGCGCAGTCAGTCATGGTCAACAACGATCCTTGGGCGTGACAAGCGGTTCATCGGAAGGAGGTCCGAAGGTTCCACGTGGAACCAAACGGGAAAAAAGGGATAGATAATCCTCCATCAAATGAGATTTTTCAGCCTGACTATCCATAGTGAGGCGTTCCAGCATTTGCAATGACGGATCCGAATGGAGAAGAAAAATCTCTTCCAGTGCCAGCGTGTCGGCCAAATTCAGGGCTTCCTGATTCAGTTCAGCACGCACATCGTCCAAAATCTTCTTCTCTACGGTGGTGTCCATACCCTTCGGAATGCGGGTCAGCACAGGCACAATTTCCACGGGTTCCCGTCCCTCTGGTCGGGGTGCCCGGCGAATACTGCGCAAAACCGCCCGTACTCCTTCCAAATTTTCCGGGTTGTTGACCAACAGACAGACCACCATGTCCGACATGACCGTCATGGCCACCCCTCCGATCTCCGTAATGCCGGTCCGCGAGTCGATCAACAAAAAGTCAGGCTTCAAGGATTGCTCGATCCAAAGACGCAACTCTTCAAAAAATGGAATACCTGGAGGGTCCGGTTCTGAATAAAACAGATCGTGCCAAGGAATGGCGGCCAACTTTTTCCAGTAACTCTCGGAAGGGGCATTCCCGGCGGGCAGCAAACGAACGCTGCCGGGATTCTGTTCATGGCCGACATCGTACACAAATTCCTCCAGGGAATCAGGCAATGTCCCCTGGGTGACAAAGCGATGCAACAGATCCATGACCCCTCGCAACGGGGCCTCGGATCGCGGATGCAGACCAAATTTATAGTGCAGGCCGGGGGGCTTCCAAATCAAAATCCATGATAACCACCTTCTGACCAAAGCGGGCCAAATATCGTGCCGTATTGGCCACGGCCAGCGTTCGCCCAACGCCCCCCTTGTAAGAGTAAAAGGTGATGGTTTTCATAGTTTCCTGTTGTTCAGTTGCCGCACGCCAAGAGAGAACCGATTCTTGCTCGCTCGTTCGCATACGGCCTAAGAACCGGAGAAATATGAGGAAACATTAGTGACCGTCCAAATGATTTTGTTCTGCTGGCAGCATCAAAAAGATTTTTCTTTTTCTCCTGACACTGCCCCAATAAAGAGACGGTCCGAGCATTGAGATCATCCGACTGACGCACGACACGAACACCAAGCAAAGCGGTCAACAGCCTTTCGGCAGCACCCCATTGACCATCGGGCAGCAGTTCTGTTTCGACACGATCCAAAAACTCTTCCTTCAACTCCTCGGCGGTCAGTTCGTGAATCAGCTCCTCAATCTCCTGTCCAACAAATGCCGTCTCTCCCCGTCTCTTCCATGCGGCAAGCTGCTCCTGTTTCAAATGTTTGATCAAGGCATCCCAATCGGAAAAGTGCCCACTGGCCGACTTGAAACCATGCTGGCAAATGGCTTGTTCCACCATGCTTTCGGTCGCTTTGACCTTGCTCCACCCTTGATAAGGGGGCCGAACCACAACCCATTCCCCCCCAGAGCGAACAAACGCCCAACCATCCTCCTCGGCGATTGCAACCAATTCCGGCATGATTACACCCCTTCCGATAGAATGTTCTTTTTTTGCAACAGTTTCCGAATTTCCATATATTGCCTGGAACGTTTTCTCTCCGTTTCATCCAGTTCCGTTGTGCGAGCCTTGTAAGCCAACCGCATATATTCACGCCTATCCTGCACGCTTATCCGTACCCGATCAATGGCAACCGGTGTGGGCGATTGCAAAAAAACGGCCTCGATATATGTGTCAGAGCACAACAAGGCAGGCCATCCCACTTCAGCAGATGTCGGAATCTCATTTTCATGTTTGATCGCTGCCAACTGGCCCTTGTGAGACGCCATGGCCAAATTTTTTTCCAACTGTGCGACATCCACATTTCCTGCCGAATCGACATAACTTAAGGAGTCATCTTTAATGTAGGCGATCTCCTGTGCCGTCTCTGGAAATTCCCCTTTCAGAACAACACAATATTCACCATAATGACGGGCACCCATCCCGCCTGCATTGAGAGCACCATAGCGGAAATCCTCTCCGCTTTCAAACGCCGCATCAAATCCTGAACGTTTTGCGTAATATTTTCCCTGGTGTCTTTCAAGCTCTTCTTTTCTGGTCAATCCAGACCCTTTTGCAGCCATTTCGGCCCGCTCATACGCATTGAGATGTCTGCCAGTGGTCAAAAATCCCGTCATGGCGGCTGGTCGAAAATGGATGGATATTTTGCCATTCTGTTGGACGAAGTCAGCAAACGTTGCCAGGCCCGATTTTGTGGCCCCGGAGACGCATGTCTCATAAAGTGCCTTAAGACGACCCGAATTTTTGCCTGCCAAGTCAAATAGATTATTTTTTTGACTCATCTTGCGGTCCAACAGGAGCCATCTGGAAGGGGGAACAAGCGGATGGATCTGGAGGGACGGTTCACCGCCCCTCCAACCATGCGAAAAACTCAAGAAGAAGGACGAGCCAGATATTGTTTATGCACATCCAGGCAGACATCGGCAAACTCCTGCCGTTTTTTCCAGAAGAGAGCCGCAGAGGCATCATCCTGAACGGCCGCCGCACGCGCTATTGCCTCCCCTTTTTCTGCCTCGACCGCCTCGGGATTGATGGCATCCCAGCAGGCCACCCGGTTCGCCAGAATGGTGGTACGGTCCGGCAACACCTCGGCATAGCCACCCGCCACGGCATAACGAATGGCCTCCTTGCCCTCACCAACCGTCAACACCCCCGTGGCCAGCATCGAGACCAAAGGGGCATGTCCAGGCAATACCCCAAAATAACCCTCCGAACCCGGCACGGTCAGCATCACCTCGTCGTGGGAGAGCACCCGTTTTTCCGGAGTAACCAAATCAAACTGAAAGGTGACAGACATGGCAGTTTCCTCCTCGCGGTCGCCGGACAGACCGCATCCCACCGGCAACCATACTGGCAGACAAAATCATGCGGCCAAGCCGCGGTTTGTCGGTTGGGCAACGCACAAGAAATACAGTACCCGCACTGGGGGGCTTCGCCCCCAAACCCCCACCGGGGGGGGTGGTCCCCCCCCGACCCCCCCCCATGTATAAAAAAGAGGGGGGG
>CAIWLA010000499.1 GCA_903913345.1 uncultured Magnetococcales bacterium
CCATCCGTTGGTACGAGAGACCGGCACACCACCCGGAGCGGGCCGTTCACCACCCGCAGGGGTCTCCTGCGGGTGGTCTGGAGTCGATCTGTCGATACCATTGTCCCCTGGGGAAGGATTCGGCGACCCGTGCCGGTCCGAAACCGACAAGGCGCGCCGGGCCGCCATGATGTCGGGATCCTCCGGCAAGACGGTCGCCGCCCTCTCCAGCAGGGCCAGGAGCGGCTGGGGCGTCTGCTCCGATTGGACCAGCAGCAGATACCGCGCCACCAATTCGCCGATGCTCTTGCCCATGCCGGGATGATGGGGATCCAGGGTCAAGGCAGACTGGAGTTTTTCACAGGCATTGCGTCCCGGCGGCTGTGTTAAATATCCCGCCTTGATCGCCTCATTGGCCAACACAATCAGCCGATTGGCCGCCCGCACCCCCTCTTCATGCCCCCCGGACTGGGGCGCAGAAGCGGTCTCTCCAGCCACTGGCTTCTCGCCCACCGGCTCCCCCCCATCCCCCACGGGAGGCAGATGGTCCCTCGCCAACGGCGCAGGGATGGGCAAGGGGACAACCACCGGATGCACCGCCAACGGCGCAATGATCGGTGCCATGGCCGGGGCTGGTTCGGCTTCTGGATGACCGTTGGCACCTCGTTCGGGATCCACCGCTTGCCCTGCATCGGCAACCGCCCCCCTTGGTGCCACCCCGGTCGCCTCCGATGGCAAGACCGGATCCAGATTCAGGCTGACGGTGGTATCCTGGGTCAAATCAATCTCCATCTCCACCGGCTTGAAAGCGGCCTTTTCCAGCCCAAGGTGATAGGCACCCGCCGCGACCCGACCCACGGTAAACGGGGTGATCCCCAACCGTTTGCCATCCAGCACCACCATCGCCCCGGTTGGACGACTCTCTATCTGCAAAAACGGGCTGGTCTTCGGATCAGGCGGCCCCCCCCCCTCTTCCGAGGCCACTTCCGGGTGGGAGACCGGGAGATGGATCGGTGTGGGCAACACCCGCAACAGAATGGCCCAGAATAACAGGGGCAACAACAGGGAACCCAACAGGACAACCACCGCCATTCGGCGGATCTCGGCGACCGAACGGGGCAACCAGAAACCCTCCATCGCCTCGATAAAGGCATGGGCAGAAGAAAAACGGTGGTCGGGATCTTTGGCCAGGGCACGCGCCAGTGCCCGGTTGCGTCTGCGCCCCAACCCCCTGATCGGTGCCGGTTCACGGGTGCCAATCGCCCGTTGCATGGCTCCCGTAGCGGTCGACTCAAACGGCAAACGGCCCGCCACCAGTTCATAAAAGAGAACCGCCAACGACCACCGATCCGAAGCCGGGGTGATGGACAAAGGATCGGCACACTGTTCGGGTGCCTGGTAACAGAGCGTCCCAGCCCCCAGAGAGTCGCCCTCCCGGTCGGTTGCAGGCGGATCGGCACCCAGAGAGGGGAAGGTTCCGCCAGAATGACACGGCGGCCTGGGTGCCGTATCCGGGAGCCAATCAAAATTCCAAAGTTTTACATGGCCGTCCGGGGTGAGAATAATATTTTCCGGTCGAAGATGGCGATGCAGAATCGATCGATGGGCATAATCCAAGGCATCGGCAATCTGATGACAGATGGCCACGGCGTCACCGATGGCCACGCGCTGTCCGGGTCTGGAGAGGCGATAGTCCCGCAAACAGACGCCAACCACATGTTCCCGCACCAGAAAGTGGAGGTGCTGCCCCGGATCATACTCCAGGGCATGCAGCTTGGCGATATGGGGATGATCCAGGGTTTGCAACAACGACACCCGATGGCGGACATCGGCCAACCAGCGCGCATCCCGGCTGACCCATTCCGGAAGGGTTTGCATGGCGACCAGCAACCCCGATCCCATGTTCTGCGCCAGATAAAAATCACCGCACTCGGACCGAGGACCGACCTCCCGAATGATATAGCGACCGGCCAGAGTGGTCCCACTCTCCACAGTACATCCCCTTCCGATGCGGCCCACCCTACCCCTTGGAGGTAAACTGGAACACCCCATCCCAATCCGCTGGCGGCGGACTTTCCAGATACTCCTTGCAGCGGGCGACATAGGTCAAGCCGGGACCATCGTTCGGTTCCACCTCCAGAACCTTTTCAAACCGCTGCAAGGCGGTGGCAAAATCCTTGGCCCGATAGGCCTCGATGGCGTGGTTGTACCGGACCAATACTTCCGCCATGGTGGGATCCAACTCGCCCTTGCGCGCCAGCAGTTGGTAGATGGTGATCGGTTCATTCTTGCCCACCACCCGCACAATATCCAGTTCCCGTACCTCGACAAAATCCTTGGCCTGTTGATAGGTGGCATGGGAGAGCATGGTGCCAGAATTATAAAACTTGTTGGCCCCCTCCAGACGGGCCGCCAGGTTGACGGCATCCCCCATGATGGTGTAGTCCATCCGCTGCTTGGAACCCATGTTGCCCACCACCATCCGCCCGGAGTTGATCCCCATGCGCACGGTCATGCGGGGGCGACCCTCCGCCACCAATTTTTCCCGCATCTGCACCATGTGTTTGGCCATATCAATGCAGGCGTAACAGCACAAAGTGGCATGATTGGGCTGGTCAAGGGGCGCGCCCCAAAAGGCGATGATGGCATCCCCTTCAAATTTGTCCACCGTGCCATCATAACGGGCAATAATATCGCACATCGCCGTCAAATATTCGTTGAGCAGATTGACCAACTCTTCCGGGGTCAACTTTTCGGAAATGGTCGAAAACCCGGCCACATCGGAAAAAAAGGCCGTCATCTCCCGCGATTCGCCACCCAGGCTCAGCTTGGTGGGATCCTTGACCAGAATTTCCACCACCTTGGGCGAGAGATATTGACCGAACGCCCCCTTGATCATCTTTTTCTGGCCCATCTCCAGGAGATAGTAGCGCAAGGTGATCAACAAAAAGCTCAGGAAACAGGCAGTCAGGCTGTAGGACAAGGAGACCACAATGCCCTGATGGATATAGACATAGGTGCCTGCGGTGATCAATACGGCCACCACCAGCAGGGAGAGCAGGGAACGAAAAGCGGGGTTGACGATCAAACCGGCCAGAAGCATGGAGACCATCACGGAGAGCAGAATGATCAACTCCGTCCGATCCGATGCCGGACGGAGCGGGGCATTGCGCAACAAGGTGTGAATGGAATCCGCAATAATCTCCACTCCATAAACCATGCCAACCGGGGTGTCGAACCAGTCGTGGGAGACCTCCGAGGTATCACCCAGCAAGACCAGCTTGTCCTTGACCCAGGCACCCAGCTCCTGCCGATCGTCATCATCCAGCTTGTCCGCGTTGATAAAATCCAGGGCACTCAATCCAGCCGATTGACTCAAAAATTTGGTGCCGGAAGGCAACGCGGGAAATTCGATATAAAAATTGTTGAACTGATCCAGGGGAACCGCAATCTCGTTACCCAGCTTCAAGACATTGTCTTCCAGGCGCGGCTCCACATTCAGGTACATGGCCAAGGCCTGCACGGCAAACGGCCACACATGGAGCTGTTCGGCGATGGTGGGATAGACCTTCAAACGGGAGAGCGAGGTCACAATGGCACTCTGCGAGCCAATGTTGGTATAGCCGTGTCGAGTCACCTCGTCCAGGACCGGGGTGGCCTTGTTCAGCTTGATGAAGGTATCCTTGTGGAATTCCGCCTGGGAGACCACCATCACCCCACCCGCTTTCTTGAACGACTCCGCCGTGGGTGGATCTTCCCCATACGAACTCGGAAAATCCATCAGCAAGTCGATGGCCACCACACGCGCCCCCAGGGCGCGCAAATTTTCGGCGATCTTGCCCACATCCGTGCGCCGCAAGGGAAAGCTGCCGTATTCCTTGAAAAATTTTTCATCCGTGTTGACCAGAACAATCGACTCTTTGGAAAACCGTGTCTGTTCCGGCTTGGCCATGCTCATCCGCAGCAGTTGCCGGAAAGAGATGGTCTGCTCCTCAAGCAGGGCGAAGGTTTCATGATACTCAGCCGGAATGGCCAACAAAAACAGAAGAATGGTCGCCAGCAAATCGTAGCGGCTGAATATTTTTTTCATGGTCTTTGGTATTCCCCTCGCCAGGGCGGTCAACAATCGGATGGAACAACGCGACCTAAGGGGGCAAAAACCCCCTTAGGTCGCACAAAACGCACACAGCCAAGATGATACGAAAGAAAGAATCAGCCCGCAATCAGCCCTGTCCCGCTGCTTTGAGCATGTCTTGCAGTTTCAGTGCCCCTTCTTTCTTCTGCTTCTCCAGTTTCAGGTCATGATAGGCCTTGATCAGCATGGGATACATGTCGGTGTCATCGGCATACTTGTCAAAATATTTCCGATAATGATCCATGGCGGAAACGGTCACCCCTTTCTCTTCCAGAAAGACGCCCTTGGAGAGGTCATCATTCGGAGAGGTTTTGTCAAGCTGGGCCAAGCCTGCCGCAATCTGTTTTTCTTCTTCACTGCTCAACCACTTGATCTTGCCGAATTTTTTCGGCTCATACACCGCATCGCTGCCCTTCACCACATCAACCCGGTATTCATGCTCGCCGGGGGAGAGGGCGGGCACGGTAAAACGCACCATGTCGCTCTCCGTGGCGGCCACATTGTGGCTCTTGCCATCGATCACCAGGCGGTATGCATACTCCTTGCCCATGCCGGACCAGACCAGATCGGGATAGGCGGCGGAAAGAGCGATCTCTCCAATGGTATCCAGCTTGATTTCAGTCGATTTTTTCTCGACACTGCGCCGAACCGTGGTGTACCGCTGCGCCTTGTCAAACCGCTGACCGACCCCGTTGACCAGATTGCCCGAATCCTGCGTCGCCTCGGACAATGTGCCAGAGACCGCCTTGGCATCCTTTTCGGCGATTTCCACCACCGAACCGGCCCCGATTTCCTGGGTCAGATTGGTCTCCTGATTGACCAGCTTGCCCGCACCATCCGCACCCGTCTTGATCTGATAGCCCGCGAACAAAAACTTGTTGCGGTCCACCTTTTTCCACTCTTTTCCATCCTTGCTGACCTGCACATCGCCTTGCACCTGGGTCAACATGGCCACGGGAGCTCCCCCCGCGAAGGCATTCATGCTCAGACCCAACCACAGCGACGGAACCAACAAAAATCCCAACTTGAACAGACGTGTTTGCATCTCATTTTCCTCCTGAGGAAAGTGATTATTAAAGGCAGACGGTCGTACCCAACCGCGCACCGCGCAAGGGCACACCGACGCATCGCCCAATAAAAAGCGGAAGAAACATCTCCCAGTCCGGTCATCCTACCACATTTTTTTAAATAGTGCTGATTTTTTTTAATCGGTCAAAAAAAATGGCCTCTCCATCTCCTCCCGGTATGGTTCGCAACCCTTCTGATGGGGGGGAACGCCTTTAAAGGGGGTGGGGAAGTGCCTGCTGAATGGCCAGGCGGAAAGATTCGGCATCCTGAAACCGATCGACCGGTTGTTTGGCCAGTGCCTTTTGCACAACCGCATCCAGGGCCACCGGCAGTTGGGCATTGCACGAGGAGGGGGCATCGGGGGAGAGATTCAAAACGCGCTGCACAATGTTGGGTATCTGCTTGCCAGGAAACGGTTTCACCCCGGTGAGCAGTTCGTACAGGATGACACCGATGGAAAAGAGATCGCTGCGCCGGTCCAGGGTATGTCCCATCAACTGCTCAGGCGACATGTAACCGGGCGTACCCATGACGGTGCTGTGCCACCGGTCCGGGCCATTTTCCCGCTGGGCAATACCAAAATCCATCACCTTGATCTGGTCACCGGCCAACAGAATAATGTTGGCGGGTTTCAGGTCCAGATGAATCACCCCCCGGTCGTGCAGGTAGGCCACGGCATCCAGCAGTTGCAAGACCAGCGTGACAATCCGCTCCAATCCAGAACAATCGCCTGCTTCTATACACTCTTTCAGGTTGCGCCCTTCGAGCAACTCCAGGGCGATAAAGGGGATGCTCCCCTCTTCGTTGTATTCGTAGAGGATGGCAATATTGCGGTGCAGAAAAGAGCCAAATATCTTGGCCTCATAACGAAAACGCTCCAGCAATCCCTGACCGTCAGGCTCGGCCAACAGGGAGGGATCAAGGGCCTTGATGGCCACTCGACACTGTCGGACCGGATCCCATCCTTCATAAACCAGGCCGGTTGCACCCCGGTTTAACATTTTGACAATCTGATACCGGCCCAGTTGTGTCGGCTCCGCCGTGGATTGTATAACCACCCGGCCAAATCCTCTCTTCACGCATTGGGAATGGTGTTGTGATAGCCCTGCGCCAAACGGACATAATTGGCGGTGGTGGCCGCCGTGGCGAGCAACGACCGATCATCCAGGGGACGCACAAACCGGGCGGGAGAACCCATCCACAACTCGCCAGCCGGTATCCGCTTGCCGGGGGTCACCAGACTGCCTGCCCCCACCATGGCCTGCTCTTCCACCACCACCCGATCCAGAACAATGGCACCAATCCCCACCATGCTGCGGTCGTGCAGGTGACAGGCATGCAGGGAAACCTGGTGACCAATGGTGACATCGTCGCCAATCAACAGCGGAACACCATCGGGATTGGCCTCCGTGGGACGCGCAACATGCAATATGGAGCCATCCTGGACATTGGTCCGCGCCCCGATGCGAACATGGTGCACATCGCCCCGAATCACCACACCAGGCCAGATGGAGCTGTACGCACCAATATGAACATCCCCAATGACCACCGCATCGGGATGGACAAAGGCCGTGGGATCAATGGTCGGAACCACCCCCTGGTATGAATAAATGGCCATCTTCTTCCTCTCTACGCAACTCTCAACCGGGACGAACAGCAGACAATGGATCGACTACAAAATACTTGCAGGAATGGGGCCACTGTTTCCAATTCGGCTCCGGTTTTTGTTCCAGGGAGCAAGACAACCCATTTTTTATACTTTCCAATTGTCAACCGGGTGTGTGACAATCAATCGGCCCGTTTTGGCAGTCAATCGGAGGTTGGTCGGCATGGATCTGGATATCAGCATGGCCCGCATGGCCCACATCACACTGGAAATGGCGTTGGAGGCCATGGCACGGGGCGAACGCACCCCTGAACCCGATGCCCTGCCCGACCAGACGCTCTGTGAACTGGGCATCTGGCTGGCCCAAAGCGAAAGAGAGGCCCCGACCCGGTACGATACCCGCTACTCCCTGATGATTGCCCACGAACAATTCCATGATCAGGCCAAACGGGTGGTGACGCATCTGGCCGCCGGTCACGCCCCGGGGTCACCACACCCATTGGCCGACGAGATGGCACACATGCGCCTCCTCAGTCGAGACATTGTCTTTCTGCTCACCTCGGTCGAACTGGAATATTTACATGAACAGCACCGCAACGAGTGGCTGGCCCACCCCCTGAAAAGTCTGTTGCACCGCCTGTTTGACAATCAACATCTCGTTTTGTCCGGGGAGGAAAACATTCTCGATGTCAGCCATGCCCGATTGGCACACCTGCGTTGGCTGCAAGAGATGTTCAAATCCTTCCGCAACCGGGGCCGACACATCCTGCTGGACTCGGCGGAGAGCTGTCCCCTGGGGGTGTGGATTCAAAACGTGGGCCTGCCCAAATACGCCCGCATCGCGGAGATGACCCTCCTGAACAATGCCCATCAGCGGTTTCACACCCAGGCGGACAAGAGCATCAAATGGCTGCGAAAAAGACAGGACATTCAAGCAGAACAGGCTTATACGGAGATGCAAACGGCCAGCCGGGAAATTCTCTATGGGTTGTCGCTCATCGAAATCACCCTCCTGGATGAGATCTCCCTGCGCCGCACCCAAAACCGGATCCGATTCTCCAACCGACGCGTCAAAAAGTAAAACACCCCGTCAGCATTCCGACGACCTTTTTCCGCCTCATCCACCAAACCACCGCATTTTCCCTCTCTCCATCAACTGGCAAGCGGTTTGCATTAACGTTGGCTACCGGGCGTTGTGTCCCGGCAGCCAACCGGTGCAGGGCATCTCTCTTCCTCGGCGATCGATTGGCAATCCGTGGCCTTTGTATACCCTGTCAGAAGGATTTCAAACATGGAAGAGCACCCGGTTTCTTGTACCCGCCGTCACGGCAACGGCCTGCTCGAACGGATTTCCGTTCGCACCACGCCTCAGGACTGGCACGCACCCACGCTGCATGTGCGCAACCGCTGGTCCAGACTCAATCCCGGTTTTCCGGTCGCGTTCAACAAAATCCCTGCCGATGTTCGGCCAGAAAGGACAGGTGTCTGAATGATTTATCCCTGTATTTACTCCCCGGTTCTTTTTCCCAAGGGCGGAAAACGGTTGGGCATTCACATCGGTCGGCAATGGCCGCTGCTCAAACCGAGCCGCGCAGAATCTCGGCCACAAGGAAAGCGACGTCCAGGCTCTGTGCCACATTAAGCCTGGGGTCACAGGTGGTTTCGTAACGCTCGGTCAAATGTTCCTCGCGTATTTCGTGGGAACCACCGAGGCATTCCGTGACATTATCCCCCGTCAGCTCGAAATGTACGCCGCCTGGAACCGTACCTTCCGCCTGATGGATACTGAAAAAACTTTTCAGTTCTGACAGAATATGGTCCATGGAGCGGGTTTTGATCCGGCTCGGAGCCTCATAGGTGTTGCCGTGCATGGGATCGCAGATCCAGGCGATGGACCGCCCCTCTGGAGCCAGCCCACGCAACAGAGGGGGCAAGGCCTGGCCGATCCGCTGATGACCAAAACGGCCAATCAGGGTCAATCGGCCCGGTTCGTTGTCCGGGTTGAGACGGTCACACAAACCCAGTATCCCCGCCACCGTCACGGTGGGGCCTATCTTGACGCCGATGGGATTTTTGACCCCACGCAAAAATTCCACGTGGGCACCGTCCAGTTGCCGGGTCCGCTCCCCGATCCAGAGCATGTGGGCAGAACAGTCATAAAAATCCCCCGTCAGAGAGTCGCAACGGGTCAAGGCACTCTCATACTCCAGAATCAACGCCTCGTGACTGGTAAAATACTCCACCTCGTGCAATACCGAACCGTGTTGGCCCCCATCAATACCAATCGCCTTCATAAAACGCAACGTCTCCCCCAACTGATCCGCCAGCAGTGCGTACCGCTGGCCCTGGGGACTTTGCGCCACAAAATCCTGATTCCAATGGTGCAGTTGCCGCAAATCGGCAAAACCGCCGTTCGTAAAAGCGCGCAACAGGTTGATCGTACTGGCCGACTGGAAATAGGCCCGTTCCAGTCGCCTCGGATCCGGAATGCGCGCATCCTCGGAGAAAAAGGGATCGTTGACCGATTCACCCCGAAAACTGGGGAGGGAGACACCATCCTGAACCTCCATCGGACTGGAACGCGGTTTGGCAAATTGTCCGGCAATACGACCCACCTTGATGACCGGCTTGCTGAGACCGTGGGTCAGAATGACCGCCATCTGCAACAATACCTTGAGCTTGTCCCGAATGGCATTGGCCGTGAAATCGCTGAAAGATTCGACGCAATCGCCGCCCTGCAACAAAAAGGCATCGCCACGGGCCACCTCACCCAAATGGGCCTTCAGATCCCGCACCTCACCGGCAAACACCAGGGGAGGATAGCGGGAAAGATGGGCATAGACCTCCTCCAGGGCACGAAGATCAGGCCATTCCGGTTGTTGCAACGCTTTGAATTGTCTCCACGACTGGGGATGCCAAGAGGAATTGGACACGATACGGATTCCTTACTGGTTTGATCAGTGAATGTCACCAACAACAAACAGAACCAACCGCTCGCCAAGGATTACCAGGGCATAAATCGGTTCATGAAACTCATGGGACGGGTGGCACCATTCATGTCGTAGCTCATCATGTTGACGGCTCCGGCGATGACATTGATGGCCTGCGTCAGAGAAGACATATCCTTCGACATGGGCGTCAGGAGATTCAACTTGCCGGAAATGGCCTCCATGGTCTTGGTCATGCTGACCATGTTATGGCTGATTTCACTCCCACTGCGATCCATCTGGCCCATATTGGTACCCATCACACCCATGGTGTCCGTCATCTGCTCTATGTTGGTGGACATGCTCTGCATATCGACCGACATGGTCTCCATATTGTCACTGATATATTCCAGATGGGTAGACATCAGCTCAATATTGTTGGACAACAGTCCTACGTTGGAAGAGAGGCTGCCCATATTCACCCCCATTTTTGGATCGATGGAGGCCGCCATTGTGCGAATATCCTGGGTCAGGCTGTAAATCAGGAAAAATCCGTACATGGCCAGAATAATGAACGCAAATAAAGAAGGATAAACAATCAGTTCCCAACGTCGGGCACTCTTGTCGAAGCTCTTGGCAAACTCCGCCAGGACCATACCGGAACAATCACCGCATTCGGCAAACTTGCCAGCCGGGATAACCGGATAGAGGTTGCGTCCTCGCGGACGTTCATGCTCAACCCGGCCTGACTCGTCGGCACAAGGACCATGCACAGAGGGGGGATCCGTTGGGGATTGGTCGTCCGTCATAAAATCGACTCCTTGGTTAATCACTGACCTGGGTTATTCTTTTTCCTGGGCGGGAGCCAGTTCTGGATACAGTTGTGCCGCCAGACCCAAAAACTCCCTGGCGGCTTTGCTCCCCGCAGACAGTTCAAATACCGCCCGCCCTTCACTGAAAGAGCGTCGATAGGCGGTGCGCTGGCAAATTTTGCTGCTCAGCAAGGTCACCCCCGCCAGACAGGCCAAGGCACCCTCCGTCTCGTGCGACTCCCGGATACCCGGATGGGTGTCGGCCCGATTGATGAACAGCAAGATTTCCGGACGCTCCTTCCGGTTGATCACCGTCTCGTTGATAATATCTCGAAAACGGGCGGTAGACCAGACATCCGCTTGACTGGGGGGCACCGGCACCAGAATCCGTTGCGCCATGGCAATGGCCTGCCGCATGGCCCACAAATTGGACGCCCCCACATCCACCAACACCTCCCCCTGGTGCTCCCGCATGATCTTGGTCGGATTGCTCTCTGGACGAAAGACCGTAATCACGGGCATCACCCCCTCCTCCCGACGCACCTCGGCCACATCACTCAACGTGGATTGGGGATCCAGGTCAAAGGCCACCACATTCTCCCCCTTCCCGGCCAACCAGATGGCCAGATTGAAGGTGATCGTGCTTTTGCCACACCCTCCCTTCAAATTGCCAATCACAGTGATCATGGTGATCGTTCCCGGATGAAGAACAAGAGCCGTTGGTCCACACACAGTTCCAGGAAAAGCAAACGGTACACGTCAGAGAGTACATGGTTCAGTGGGTATTTGAAAACCGTCCATCAACATCCCGGCGAAAATAAAAAAAGGGGTGGGAAACCCGCCACCCCTTCTTCCATTGTCAGCCTTTCCATCCGTCAACGGACAGCCATTCAGGCCTACTGTTTGGCGTTGTCGTCTGCGGGAGGAGCGGACGGATGACCAGCCTGCGGTCCACCGGGACCACCATAGCCAGGACCATAACCGGGGCCAGGACCATAACCGGGGCCGGGACCATAACCGGGGCCAGGACCATAACCATTGCCACCGTTATAACCGCCGCCATAGCCATTGTTCCAGTTGTTGCGGTTGTTCCAGTTGTTGTTGCCGTTGCCACTGCCATTGCCATTGCCGGAACCGGCCACATCACCGCCTCCGCCCATGTTGAAGCCAAAATTGCCATTGCCATTGCCACGGCCACTGCCGTTGCCATTGCCATTGCCCATCATGTTGTTGCCCCAATTGTTGTTATTGTTCCAACCATTGTTGCCCCAACCATTGTTGCCCCAACCATTATCGCCCCAACCCGGACCCCAGGCAGACGCCTCGCTCGCCGAAAAGAAAGCCGCGCTTCCCAGAATGGCGGCCACCGCCAATACACTCAGACATTTTTTCATTAGATGACTCCGTTAAATTATTGACCTTGAAGTAAAGACAGGGAAGACATTGAATTTGCGAATAAATCTGCTGTGCAGCCCAAAGGCGAAGTGGCGGACGAAACCAACGACCCACCCGTTTCATGACAGGCACCATCATTGACACGCCCGCACATTGGCCAGCAAACGTGCCGGCGACGTTATTCACGCACTCTTTACCAGCCCCATACCGGTACTGATGACCGGCCACAACCGAGACCGCCCCAACCGGGACTGCCCCAACTCGAACAACCTGAACACCGACCCAGCGGACCCACTCCTCCCATAAGAAAAAGAGATCCCCAGAGGTAACATGCCGGAAACCCCCCGCCATGTCAAGCCAAATAAATCCCACCCCCAAACAAATTTATCGATCGTCATCCCACCCCCTTCGTCCATAGGGCGAACCCTCTCGTGACCGATACCCCTCCTCCGCAGGGGGCAACCGCCGATCATAACGGTCTCGGCCCCACCCCTCCCCGTACCGGTCATCCCCCCACTCCTCAGGGGACCAACCACCCCCATAATAGGGATTCCGCCGACCCACGCCATAACCCCCACCGTAGGGATAACCACCCCCATAA
>CAIWLA010000500.1 GCA_903913345.1 uncultured Magnetococcales bacterium
CCTACATTGTCGAGATGCAGGTCCAGAAGGTGGCCGCCTTTCTGAAGCGAATCCAGTACAACGCCGCCAAGGCCTACGCCCATCAGATTGCCGGGAGCGAGGATTATCCCAGGCTGAATCAGGTGATTGCCATTACCATCACCGATTTTATCCTGTTCGAGGGATTTGATCATTGTGTCTCGCGGCACGAATCCCGTGAAACCCTCACCGGGCAGAGCTATTTGCAGGATATTGTCCACCTGTTTATCGAACTGCCCAAGTTTGTTCGCCCACTGGAGGCGGCAGACGGCATTCTCGATCTGTGGATTTATTTTATCAAATATGCCGGATCGCTCCAGGAGGTGCCTGAACAATTGCGGATGGCCCCGTTCTACCATGCATTTGAGATCGCCATGATGGCCAACATGACGGCTGAGGAGATGGAGATGTATGAAAAGGCCGGCATGGCCATCGCAGATGCACGGGGGATGGTGGAACAGGGACGGTTGGAAGGCGAGCAAAAGGGACGGCAGGAGGGCATTCAGATTGGCGAACAAAAGGGCCGACAGGAAGGACTGCGTGACGGAGAGATGCGTACCCTGCTCCGTCTGCTGCAACGTCGATTCGGTCCTGCGCCCGATTGGGTGCAGGCCAGGCTGGCCGAGGCCAATCGGGAGACTCTGGAAGCCTGGACGGATAAAATCCTGGATGCCCGATCCCTGAACGATCTGTTTGCCTCATGATCAGGCGGGGGGCACCATGGCCTCAGGGGTCAACAACAACCGCTGCACCACCTCGCCGCCGATAATGTGACGCGCCAGAATCTCTTCCATGTCGGCCTGGGTGCGATAGTGATACCACACCCCTTGCGGATAAATCACCAATACCGGTCCCAACTCGCACCGATCCAGACAACCGGAGGTATTGATGCGAACCCGACCCCCATTCGGCAACTGTTTGACCCGCGCCTTGAGATATCCCTGCAAATCCAGGGCACCCTGTTGACCACAACTGCCACGGGGATGGCCACTCTCCCGCGTGTTGACGCAACAGAAAAGGTGAATGTCATAAAAAGGTTTTTCCATGATGGCTCCTTGTTGGGCCGTTGTCAGGCCATGAATCCATCCAGCAGGCCTGTGTGTTGCAAATGGTGCTCGGCCTCCTCCAGGGGATTCGCTGCGCCCTCCAACCAGTGAATGACCACACCGTGGCGTTCCATATGCCGAAACCAGGTCTCCTGGCGTTTGGCAAATTGATGGATGGCCCGGTTCAATCCCTGAAAAAAGGGATCCCAGGCCAACTCGCCCCGTATGTATTGACAGGCAAAACGATATTCCAGGCCATAAGCCGCCAGTCGCTCCGGCGCGAGGCCACCCGCCAGCAGCCGTTCCACCTCGGCCAGCAACCCGGCCGCCAACCGCTCCTCCAGACGCACGGTGATCCGCTGGCGCAGAACGGACCGCTCCCAACGCAGACCAAAAATGGTCGAATGGAGAGGAAGT
Source organism: uncultured Magnetococcales bacterium (assembly GCA_903913345.1). Lineage (GTDB taxonomy): Bacteria > Pseudomonadota > Magnetococcia > Magnetococcales > Magnetaquicoccaceae > Magnetaquicoccus. The sequence goes on from CAIWLA010000500.1 coordinate 1,482, forward strand.
GGCGGCGGTGCAGACCGATTGGTCGCCGCACCCTCTGCAATCTCGATGGCCCGCACCAGACGTTCACGGGAATCCAGATCGGTATGATTGTGGAGATGGGGACGGAGACGACGCAGACGGGCCTCCAGATCCGCCCATGTCCAGTTCGATAACGTCTGCCGCAGGATCGGATCTTCCGGAACGGGTGTCAAGGCATAACCGCGCACAATGGCGTCCAGATACAGCCCCGATCCGCCCACCAGAATCGGCAGATGGCCCCGGTCCCGGATCCCGGAAAAGGCCGCATAAAAATGGTGCTGAAACGCATACACACTGAATTCGTCACCGGGATCGCAAATATCCACGAGGTGACAGGGGACCGTCCCATACTCCCCCAAATCCTTGCCGGTGCCAATATCCATCCCCCGGAAGACCTGACGCGAATCGGCGGAGATGATTTCGCACGGTACGCCGCGCTGCATCGCCAACCGCTGCGCCAGAGCGACCCCCAGGCGGGTCTTGCCCGATGCAGTCGGACCGAGAATCACCAGGAGCGGGTTGTTCACAGGCGAATCATTCATGCCGCATCTCCAGTGGCGTTCACAACCCCAATTCATCCAGACGACGTACCAGAACATCCGGTTGCAGATGGGGGGCGCGGCGATCGATCCGCAGGGTGCGGGAACCGGTGATGGCCACCACCTCCTGTTCCGTCAAGCCAGCCTCCTGCATCCGCGCGAGGGCGTCGTCACGGAGTTCATCACAACTGAACGGTTTCAATCGCGCCCGGTTCATCGCCTGACGGAGTACCCGGTCGATGGCATAGGGGCGACGTTGCCCGAATTTGCCGGGTTCCCCAAAAAAGAGCAGCGGGGTCTCCGTCACCGCTTCGACATGGTGCAAGGCCTCTTTGAACACCCTGGTCGCCTCTCGTGTCAAAGGCACGTCACGGGATGCCCCACTGCCCACCTTCGGCAGATGGACCACCCGGTCCGGCAACGCCACATGTGGGCGTTGCAGGTGCAAAACCTCCGTCTTGCGCATCCCCGTTGAGAGGATGATGCGGACCACCCATCCCAGCATCGGATTGCTGTGACGACTGCAGGCGGAGACCAGACGCAACCGCTCTCCGGCGCGGAGTTGTCGTCCCCGGCCATGCACCGCCATGGGGGCGTCCGCCACCGAGTGGAGCGGATTGCCCGCCAAGTTCGCCCCCCAATCGGCCATGGCGGTCTCGATCACCTGGGAAAGGAGGGCCAGGTCACGGGCAACCGTACCCGCCGAGGCCTCCTGCAGGCGTCTCTCCCGAAATTCGGTCAAAATCAGGGGGGTCAACTCGGAGAGGGGCACGGATCCCAGGCGAGCCGACAAATGGTGTGCGATCCGATCTTCCTGGGCATGGGTAATGGGCGATTTTTTGCTGGAAATCTCCGTCAGATACCGTTGCAGGAGGGTATGCACGGTTGGCTCGGCCATCGACACCGCAGCGGTCGGATTGGGTTGAATCGTTTCCATGGCAGCCTCAGAGGCAAATCGCTGTAGTCGGCGCAGGGACGACCCGCCACCGAAAGATAGATACCATGATCGGCCCATTCGGATCAATCGTCTTGTGAGCGCGCTTCACGCCTTGAATCTCTGGCCGGTTCTCCCTATCGTGGACGGGGGTGGTGGCTGGTGAGAAGGATTCCCTCCCCCCTCCCCCGATCCCCACCACTTTTTTTGGGATATGAGCGTCATGATCGACCCCCGCGCCAACGGTTTTACGTTGATTGAGGTGACCATGGTGATGGTCATCCTGGGACTGCTGCTGGGTGGTCTGCTGGTGCCGCTTTCCACCCAGTTGGAAAACAACCATCGACGCGAGACCAGGGAACAACTCGAACGGGTGCATGAGGCACTCATCGGTTATGCCCTGGTTCATGGCCATCTGCCCTGTCCCGACACCCACAACACTGGCCGCGAAGATCGGGTGACCAGCGGGTGTGCCGGACATCAGAGCGGTTCCGTCTGGCAGGGGACACTGCCCTGGATCACCCTGGGGGTGGGCGAGCAGGATGCCTGGCACAACCGGTTGACCTACGCCGTTTCCGAACCGTTTACCGATGCGAGCCAGACCCCGCTGCCGGCCTTTTCGCTGGCAACGGAAGGGACCATCGTGGTTGTCAATGGGATTGACCATGCCCCCGCAGTGGTCCTGTCCCATGGTGCCAACGGCCTGGGAGCCATCAGCGTGGCGGGCGTGAGGCAACCCGCCCCCACCCATCCCGATGAGTTGACCAACAGCAGTGGCACGGGGCGGTTTGCCTATGCACCGTATCACAATGATCCCGAACGGGGCTTTGATGACCAAATGATCTGGATCTCCCCCTATATTCTCAAAAACCGGCTGTTGATGGCCGGTCGGTTCAGACCGTGACCCGTTTTCGGTAAAATCGCCAAGCCCTTCTGGTAAAGGTTGCAAAAAAGGACATCTTATGGTATAGGTTCTCCCTGGGGTCATGCAAGCGTCCAGAGGATCCATGATGGGATTGCCGTCCAAACAACCATCCGAAAGTGCCGGGAAGCTGTCCAAGTCTGAAATCAACGATTTGCCCGTCCGCAAGTGGGAAGGGTGCATCAATCTGATTGATTCCGACGAACAAATGGTCAACGCGGTTATGCCGTTGCAGAACGAACATGTCATCGGTTTTGACGTGGAGACCAGACCGGCCTTCAAAAAGGGGGTCAGCTATCGACCGTCTCTCGTCCAACTGGCGGGTACGGGCTATGTCAACATTTTTCAATTGACGCGACTCTCTCACTATACGGCGTTGATCGACCTGCTGAGCAATCCGCATATTTTGAAGGTGGGGGTGGGGTTGGCCAACGATGCCCAGAATTTGCAGTCTGTGTTTGCTTTTCAGCCGAACAAATTGCTGGATTTGAGCGATGTGACGCGGCGCGTTGGCATTGAGAGTTACGGCCTGCGCAGCCTGTCGGCCCATTTTTTGGGGTTTCGCATCTCCAAACGGGCGCAATGTTCCAACTGGGACAACAAGGAGTTGCGACCGTTTCAGATTTCCTATGCCGCCACCGATGCCTGGGTAAGTCGGGAAATTTACCTGGCCATGCATCAGCAGGGGCTGCTTTCCGCCGCGATCGCGCCGCAGACACTCCCTCCCCTTTAAAAACAGGCTTGCTCTTTCTCTTATGTCCGCACACGGCCTCCCCCTCCCCTGTGGCGCAGGAGAGGGGGAAAGTCGGCTGGTCCAGATGGTTACAGTCCGGGCCGATCGTCGTCAGACATATCCAATGAATTCAACAAATTGGTCAAATCCCGAACATGGCCATGCTCCTCCTTGACGGCCTCCTGGCAGTGTGCCTTGACCTCAAAATCGGTGGTCTGGTTGGCCAGATTTTCATAGTTTTTGCACGCCTGGTGTTCCAGTGAGATGGCCAGCTCCAGCACCTGGCGCATGGTTCCCGTTTCGATCAGGGTCATTTCCGCTGGCAAGATGATGGATTCCGCGCTGTTGTCCAACTCCCGCACATAGGCATCCACATCGAACGCCTGACCGCAGGGGGCCTGTTTGACCTTTTCCAGCAATTGGTTGGCGTGATCATCTTCCATCCCGGCCAACTTGAGATAAAGCATACGGGATTCGTCGTCCCGGGTAATCTCGGCAGCCTTGTTGTAGAACGCAGACGC
>CAIWLA010000501.1 GCA_903913345.1 uncultured Magnetococcales bacterium
AGATCCGTCCGGCCAACGGAACCGGCAAAGAGGGTATCCCCCACCGCGATCCCCTCGTCCCAACGGAGACAGACCCCCCCCTGGGTGTGGCCAGGGGTATGGATCACCTCCAGACGGATACCGGCCACCGTCAGTATCTCCTTGTCGTGCAGGGTGCGGTCCATGCGGGGCACCGCCCCGAAAGGCAGCCCCCAGGCAGCGGCGTGGGCGGGGGCGGCCTCCACCAACGCGCGATCGGCGGCATGGATCCAGAAAAGGCAACCGGTGTGCCGTTGCAACGCTTCCACCGCACCGATATGATCAAAATGGCCGTGGGTATTGATGATGTGGGTCAAACGCAGATTCAACCGGGTGAGACGGTGCCACAACCGCTCCGCATCCCCACCGGGATCGATCAAAAAGGCCTCGCCCGTCTCCTGATTGCCCAACAGTTGGCAATTCACCTGGAGCGCGCCCGTCTCGATGGTTTCATGAATCAGGGTCATTCTCTCTCTCTCCCTCCAAAAAAGCGGCCAGTGCGGGATTCATCCCCTCCCGCATGACCACATGATAGCCCCGCGCGGTCAGTTGTTCCACCAGATCGGTCATCTGGGCCTCTGCCTCGGCATGGGAGTCAAACGGTGCCTGCCGGACCGTGCCCGGCGAACCGTTGCGTCCCCATTCGCGAATGACCTGCCAACGACCGAGCAGGTCGCGCTGGATCTGAATGGCATAATACCAGATCAGGCCACTGGTGGGGTTGAATCTTTGTAGATAAGCCTTCATCATGTCCACTGTCGAGAGTATGATCCATCCATCGCACCATGAAACCATGCCGCCGACCAATTTGCCTGATGGCAAAGAAAAGTGCAACCTGTCACCGAATCGGAGCCTTCGCCGTGTGGATTATTCCCCGCATCCTCCTCAATCGCATCCTGGACCACGCCCAGCGAAGCCTGCCTGCAGAGTGTGTCGGCATCCTCTCCGGGCAGGGAAAAACCGTGCTGGGCTGGCATCCACTGACCAATCAGTGGTCCGATGGCCGACGGTTTTTGGCCGACTCCACCGAATTGATCGCCCTGTTGCGTCAACTGCGGGAGACGGGACGGGAACTGGTCGCCATCTACCACAGCCACCCCCAGTCGGCGGCCAGCCCATCATTGACCGATGTGCAACAGGCCCATTATCCCGATGCCCTTTATCTCATCGTCTCCCTGCAGACCAATGGACGACTGGAGATGAACGGGTATCTCATTCGCGATGGCCAGACAGAGGTTCAAGAGCTGATGATCACCGATTAGAATCGGCTGGCCTGGCTCCCCGCAACGATCGGACCATCCTGTTTTACCAACCCTTCAAACAAGGTTCGTTTCAAATGAAGAGAGGTCATTACCGCACCGCCCTGTTCGACTGGTTCCACTCGCCCAAAACCCGTTTTTTTTGGTTGACGGCCTGGACCCTGTTGGCCATGGGCGCGTTGGCCATGTACTGGTATATCGGTGCGGAGGCCCTGTTGCTGGTGCTCTTTGTCTTCCTGATTCAACACCTTATCCACCACCGACAGACCAGACAACACCTCCAACTGCAAGAAACGGCCCTGCAGGCCACCGCCAATGCCATCGTCATTACGGACAAGATTGGCAGAATCGAGTGGGCCAATCCGGCCTTTACCGCCAGCACCGGCTATACCCTGGCCGAGGTGATCGGCAAAAATCCCCGGATACTCAACGCCGGCCAGCAGGATGCCGCCTTTTATCGCCAGTTATGGGAGACCATTCTGGCGGGACAGGTCTGGCAGGGGGTATTCATCAATCGACGCAAGGATGGACAACTGGTCCATGAGGAGGCCACCATTACCCCCGTCTACAATGAAAGGGGGACCATTGGCCATTTTATTGCCGTCAAACAGGATGTCACCGAACGGGTAGTCACCGAACAGGCCTTGCAGGAGGCCAAAAGCCGGGCCGAGGCGGCCAGTCAGGCCAAAAGCGATTTTCTCGCCACCATGAGCCATGAAATCCGCACCCCTCTGAATGCCGTCCTGGGGGTGTTGGAACTGCTCAAGGCCTCCACCCTGGAACCGATCCACCAGGAACAGGTGATGCTGGCCCTGGGGTCCGGCAAAATGCTCCTCCACCTGATCAACGATATTCTGGACTATTCCAGGATGGAGGCCGATCAGTTGACGTTGGATTGTGTTCCCTTCAACCTGCGCACCCTGCTGGATGATATTGCCCTGAACATGTCTCTCTCGGCCCACACCAAACAGGTGGAATTGACCAGTTTTATCCCCCAGGAGTTGCCGGTCCTGGTGTGCGGTGACCCGAACCGTTTGACGCAGATATTGATCAATCTGATCGGCAATGCGATCAAATTCACCCCACCGGGGGGGGTGGTGGAATTTCACGGTGGTCCGATCAGTCGGGAGGAGGGCTGGCTCGAATTTTTGTTTGAGATTCGCGACACCGGCATTGGCATCCCGGTCACGGAACGGGCGCACATCTTTGAGCGTTTTGTCCAGGCCAATGCCGCCACCACCCGTCAGTATGGGGGAACCGGTCTGGGATTGGCCATTTGTCAGCGTCTGGTTCAATTGATGAACGGCAGCATTGGTGTGGATGGCAATCCGTTCGCCCCCTCAGGCAGCATTTTTCACTTTACGGTACAATTGCAGGAACAGGCCCAACCGCCCGTCGATGTCCGCCAGAATATACTGGATGGCCTGCGGGTGATGATCGTGGGCAGCCAGGGGCTGCTGTTGGCCATGTTGCACAATGCCCTGAACAGCTGGGGTGTCTACACCGAAGACCGGGAGGAGTGGCAACCCGCCCTGGCGACATTGGAGCAGGCGGTCCAGGAGGCCAATCCATACCAGGTGGTGATCATCAACCAATGGCCGGGAGACAACCGACTCCCAACATGGACCGCATGGCACGATACCCATCCCGGTCCCTGTTTTTTGCTGCTCATCGATCGTCTGGATCAGGGGATGGATCAGGCGGTGGCGTTGCCCGGTGATACGATCTGCCTGAAAAAGCCCTTTCGCACGGATCAACTCCACTCCGCGCTCCTCACCCTGTTGCAACTGGACGATGGGTCGCACCCCCAGACCGCCCCCCCGGTGCCCGCCCATACCCCGATTCCCATGGCCTCTCTTCTCGTCGTGGATGACCAATCCGCCAATCTGACCGTCACGCTGGGATTGTTGGCCAAGGCAGGGTGTGACCGCAGTCGGTGCATCACGGCCATGGACGGTCAGCAGGCCGTGGAAGCGTTCCAGCAGGGCACCTTTGATCTGGTGTTCATGGATGTCCAGATGCCGGTCATGGGTGGCGATGAGGCCACCCGCCGGATTCGGGCCTGGGAACAGCAACAGGGGCGCGAACCGGTGCCGATCATCGCCTTTACGGCCGACATCACCCCGGAAAACCGGCAGGTTGGCCATACGGCGGGCATGACCGATTTTTTGCGCAAACCGGTCTCCCTGGAGGATTTTCAGCGGGTGCTCCAACACTATCTGTCGGCGTCCACCCGTGCCGCGCCGATCGCCTCCACCGAGCGGACACTCCCCCACAAAACGCGGGATATTGCCTCGGTCATCACGGCCCTGCAAGCCGTCGGGTTTGAGGCGGAGGACGGCAGACAGGTTGCCCGACTCATCCTGGAACAGTGGCCGGAATTGATCAACAAACTGGAGGAGGCATTGCGGGAAGCCGACCATGAACAGGTGCAGGCCCTCGCCCATGTCCTCCGTGGCTCGCTGGTCCATCTGCTCTTCCCGGACATGCAAAAGTCGACCAGGAGGCTGCACGAGGCGGTGCGCCGGCAGCAATGGGAGGAGGCCGAGCGACAACTCGCCCAGGTGCGGAGCCGGTTTGCACCCATCCAGGCGGTATTGGTCGATTGGCTGGGGCAGTCGGAGGGATCAAAGGGATAGACCATCTATCGGAAAGTTTTTAGAAAATTGACTTTCAGAATCTCACCCCCCCATTTTGTCCGCGAAGGCAGGCATCAATGGATGGGTGGATGGTGAAAGAGCGCGTTACCCTGGCGGCGGACAGTCTTGACCCTGTTTATGACCGGTTATGTCAGGCGATGGCAGGTAATCCCTTCCTGGCGACCAGTGAAAGCAGCTTCAACGATGGTCCAGCCGGTTTTTTTATTCCCCGTTCCCACTGGCTGATGGAGGCCTTCGACACGTTCAAATAGTTGGCAAAAATCGACTGACTGACATGGAACTGTTCACGCAGGTTCTTTATCTCCTCTGGAGTGAACGCTTGAACAGGCGTCAAGCATGTCTCATCAAACCCCTGCATGGTCTGTTTGTCGATGACTCCGGCTGCAAACATCTCGGACATGGTCTGATGGATGGACTCCATCGCATCGCTTTTATAGAGCAGACGTTTCCTCATGACATTTTACCTCCTGGTAAGTGCCCATGTCGATCAATTCGACCAGCACTGCACAGGACAAGGCGAACACCGAGGCCGCCATGTCTTTGAATGCTCTTTCCTCGACGGTTGGCCGTTCCGGCCAGGAGGTGCCCTCTGTCCCGGAACGGCTCAATAGACATGAATGGATGACGATGGTTGTCTCCCCATCCCAAGAGCGAAGCGGGCGCAACGCCCGCTTCGCTCAAACAACAAGGATCCGACGCAAAGTCGCTTTTTGACCCCCAGGCAAAACCACACCCTCATTTTTTTACCTGCAACTCGGCATCAATCGCTTTTTTGAATTTATCCAGCGGCACGGCCCCCACCAGACGAATGCCGTTGACAAAGAAGGTGGGGGTTCCGCTGATACCCAGGCTCTTGCCCTCGGCACTGTCTTTGGCCACCCGATCTGCATGATGACCACTGTCCAGGCAACCATCGAAGGTGGCTTGATTCAACCCCAGTTTGCCCGCCAGTTTTTTCAACTCCACCGGAGCCAGCAAGGCACCTTCGGCAAACAATGCATCGTGGAAGGGCCAGAACTTGCCTTGATCCGCCGCACACTGGGCCGCTTCCGAGGCCTTGGGAGCCTGTTCGTGGAATGGCAGGGGATAGTGACGAAAGACAAAACGGACCTTGTCGCCATACGCCTTCTCCACCGCCTTCAAGGTCTCCTGGGCACGACGGCAGTAGGGACATTCAAAGTCGGAAAATTCAACCAGGGTGATCGGGGCATCGGCCTTGCCACGGGAAAGATCCGCCGGGGCATTGACCGCCACCCGTGGCGGCTGCAACAAAATATCCACCCCATACTTGTCCCACAGCCCCTTCAGATAGGCCTCTCTGGCATCCTGCTGTTTTTTGTCGAGCATGTAATCCCGGACCTTCTCTTCCAACCCTTGCGCGTCACTGGGCAGATGGCTGCGATTGGTCGCGATAAATTGCGCCACCTCCTCTTTGGTGGGGGGCTGGACCTTGGCGTCCACCTGCTTCTCCAGCAAATCCGCGGCACTCACGCCGAGGGCCTTGGCCTCCGTGGTCAGCAGATGCTCCACAACCATCTCCTGGATGTGCGCCTCGCGCAATTCATACAATTTGCCCGCCAGTGCCCTATCCACCTCTTCCTGTTCCAACACCCATTGTCCCACCTTGGCGACCGGACCCGCCCAACCGGAGAGTGGCCAACCGACCACACCAGCCAACAGCCACAGCACCACATAGAAACGTGTGTACATGATTTTATCTTTCCTTCGTTGCCATTGTTGTCATAAGAATAGAGACGACTCAACCGTCAAGAGCGATAGACTGTCTGCGCACGCTGCTTGAAGGCCTCCACCATGCGGCGCGAGGCCTCACCAAAAATAGGGCCTAAAGTGAGGTCAATCAGCTTGTTCTTGAAATTGAAATCAATAAAAAAGTCAATCTGCGTGCCCCCTTTCACCGGGGTAAACAGCCATTCGCTTTCCAGGTGACGAAACGGCCCGGAGGTCAGGGTGATGCCTATTCTGCGTCCCGGCTCCACCCGATCCAGGGTATAAAAGGTCTCCCGGAAGCTCTTGAACGCGAAGGTCATTTCCGATTTGAAACGGTCCGCCTCACAATCAAACTTGCGCGCCTGGGAACACCAGGGCAAAAATTCTGGATAGCGATCCATATCCACCACCAGGTCATACATCTGGTCGGGTGTGAAGGGTACGAAGGTGGAGGCGTTGTGTCGTGACATGTCCGTGGTATGCTTTCAGGTTGTTCCGCATGCGAACAGGCGGGCGGTACCGCGCAAGGCGGCGACCGCTATGGGTTGGAGGGCGGCGATCCGTCCTGGGCAAACAGGGCAACCGCCCGCTTGCAGAAAGACGAAACCATCTGCTTGGAGATCTGGGTAAAAACCGGCCCCAGAAGCATCTCCTTCATGCGACTTTGGAAGGTAAAGTCAATAAAAAAATCCACCCGTGTCCTTTGGGGATCCAACGGCGTCAGGGTCCAGGTGCTGACCAGATACCGAAAAGGACCAGAACGCAGATTGATCTCCACCTTCTGTTCCGGGGTCAAAATTTCCAGGGTTTGAAAACTTTCGCGAATACCCTTGAAGGCCACCGTCAGTTCCGCTAAGAATTGATTCTCACCGCGTTCCAGAACACGGCTTTTGACACACCAGGGCAGAAAATCGGGATAGTGATCCACATCCACAATCAATTGATACATCTGGCTCTGGCTGAACGGCACCGTTTCGGAGACGCGAATCTGAGGCATAAGATATATTTCTGGCAGGAAAGGTTAACGGGTGAATACATTTTTGGCTTTTCTGCATGCCGCAGGGGGACAACTCAGTCCGCCTCCCGCCTGGAAAAGTCGCCTGCAACCGTCGAATCCGTGGGCAGTATGACCTGAATCGATCGGGGAAGAAAGGATCCACGTTTTCCTCCCCGCCCATAATTGTGGCTTACCTTCTTTTTCAACACTCGATACCATCAAGGCAGAGGATGCAAACCTTCTTTTCCAACCTGGGACACCCCAGTGACACGACCGCCCGCCAACCCGATTCGGGTGCCTTGCGTGCCAATCTCCGTGAGACATCGGTCGCCCGCATCACCATCGATCCCCGCCAGGAGATATTGCGCACTGTGGTTGGCCGGGATGCCGGCATTCTCAAAACCCTGGATCGTCTGCTGACCGAATGGAACCATCCCTTTCGCAACTGGCGCATTCTTTTGCCAGAATTGCGCGGCTTTGTCCTGAAAAATGCCACCCGGTTTGTCTCTGACAGCCGGGGCGCAGACTGCTTTTCGCTCTTTTGTGACCTGTTTTTGGGGGCATTGGGTGAATTGCAGCAGGAATCGTCCGCCCACATCGCCCTGGAGGGATTGACCGCCTATATCGAAAAAATGGCCGCCTTGCTTCCCCCGCCCCGTCTGCCAGCCTATGCACCGGCCTTTGATCGGGTCTTTCATGCCCTCTCTGCCATGCCCGTGGAACGGTTGCTGCTGTTGGCCCAAACCCATCACCCCTTGCGTCGCACGGTCACCCTCCTGATCCAGAAGGGGAGCGGCTCCCGTCACGCACCAGAGAAAAATCCCCCCTTGACCGGTTTTCCCCTGGATCCCCAACCGCTCTGCATGTTGGCCATCCGTTCCCTGTTGGCCACCTACCAGTACTGGTTGCACCAATCCGATCCCGAATGGTTTGCCGTCCTGGGGACCGATTCCTGCGTGGCCATCTCCCACCACGCCCTGCACCAGTCCCTGACCACACTGAACCGCCTCGCCAGGGAACCACAGGATCTGGCCCTGTTGCACCAACTCGCCACCTTGACCACCTTTACGGATATTGTGCGTGGCTACCGCACGGCAGCGGAACGGTTGGGAGAGACAACCGGCGACTCTTCCACCAGCAACAGGCAGATCGTCGAAGAACGCAAATTGCGTTTTTTGTTTCATATCATGGAGACGGAAGGACTCTCCCTCATCCACGAGGAGACCCTGCGGGAAATCAACCGCAGTCTGGTCCACCTGGTCGAACTGGAACAGAGTTTTGAAGAGATCCACGGATCTTTCCTGAGGGCCTTTTCCTTCCTCAAGACCTACGTCGTCAAATATCCGCGCACGGCCCTGCAAAGCATCGAGGTATTGGGCACCGAGGTGTTCAAACATGGCAACAGTCTGCTGGTGGAGGCCTTTCTCGGTCAGGTGGTCCGTTTCGGGTTTCAATACAGTGCCTTCAAGGGGGTGGGCGACGATTGGCAACCCATCTGCAATCCCTCCCATTTGTATAACATCCGGGTCTGGCTCAACCTGATCCCCACAACCCGAAATGGTCTTCCACCCTTTTTTCCGCCTTGATCATCAACCTGAAATTGAGTGGCGTTTTGATCCGGGACACCGACATGTTCCAGAAAGAGATCACCCATCTGCTCAATGGTGAGATTCGCCCGATTTACAATCTGCTTAAACAGTTTGCCCGCCTGCTGCCCGTCTATTACAACGAGATCGGGGCCGAAGGAGAGCTGCGCGAGGTCTCCACCGAGTTGGACGAAATCTCCCGACGCCAGGATCGCCTGATCCATTTTTTGCGCAAACAGTGCCACGTGGAGAGCACCAACCGCATTGTTGACCTGGTGCAGAACATTTTTCTCTATTGGCAATCCGGCCATCTGTCGGTATTGCAGGAGGTGGTCTCCCCCGCCATCCTGGCCGAAATCACCCCGGATGGTCCCTGGTTTGACGGGGTGCATCAACTGGTCAAGGCACTCTGTCCCCTGGATTTTCTGCTCTCTCAGCCCGGTGGCACCGGCCACCAACCGGAGGGCAACCCCCTCCATTGGTCCGACGAAACCATGCAGCAGCAGATCATGGCACGCATCGAATTCGCGGAAGCGGATCGTCGCCGCGTCATCCTGCTCATTCGTCTCTACCACCTGTTGAACCTTAAATACAATCTGGGTTTCCAGGGGATCCGCGTACCCTTGTTGCAGGCCATCGGCCATGGCATTCCCCACATTGTCCCCCTCCTCTCGGTATTGGAAAAAGGGATCACAGGCTATCCCCGCCTGGAGGCCACTCTCAACGCCCTGGAATCGTTGCAGGCGGTGATCCTCAGTACCGAACAATTTCCGGCACGAGAGGAAATTTTTCAAAAACGCCATATTGCCGTGAATATTCCATCGGTCTACGGTTGCTACCAGGAGATGAAATTTGATGCCATGGCCCTGAGTTTCCGCCTGGAAAATCTGGCCAAGGTGGATCTGGAACTGCTGAGCGGTCGCATCCCGGAAACCTTTGTCACCCGTGCCACCTTTTTCAAGGCGGCCAAATATCTCAAAATTTTCTTGCGCGCCCTGAAGGTGGACGGCATTGTCTCCCGCCGCATGGAAAACATGTGCGAAGTCCTGGACCGTTTTCTGGAGCTGAACCAGTTTTCGTTCCATCAATATCTGGATATCTTTCGCAACTTTTCCGATGGGGTCAAGGATATCATCCACACCTACTACACCACCCAGCATCGGGACAATCTGGCCATTATTGTCTCCATGATTCCCGGCGACCTGTTGCTGCCCCGGTATGCCGCCCTCAAGGATGGGGATGAAATGGCCACGCTGGAGCGGATCAGCGAGGCCTTTCTGCGGGATCTGATCGCGGAAACCTTTGGCTTGCAGGCCTTTGATCTGTTGATCACCCACATTCGCCGCCTGTTGTTGCACCAGCAGGAGGCCATGCCACCGTCGATGCTGGCGGAGATCATGACCTATGATCCCGCCAAGCTCTTTTGCCCCCTCCACACCCCGAATCGTCGCACCCGCAATTTGATCCATCTCGGCAACAAGGGGTTCAATCTGGTCGAACTGGTGCAGTGTGGTGTCACGGTCCCCTCCGGGGTGGTGTTGACCACCGAATATTTCCGCTGTCAGGCGGTGATTCGCTCCTCTCCCCCGGTGCAGCAGGATTTTTTCGATCGCTTGCGCCAGCAGGTGGCCACTATTGAAGCCGAGACCGGCATGGGCTTTGGACAACCCAGAAATCCACTCCTGCTCTCGGTACGGAGTGGCGCATTGATCTCCATGCCGGGCATGATGCAAACCATCCACAATGTCGGCATCAACGCAGAGATTGTCGCCGGTCTGGAACGGGAGTCCAAAAACGGTTTTTTTGCCTGGGACAACTATCGCCGATTCATCCAGTCGTGGAGCATGTCGTTCAACGCCCCCCGCAGTGCCTTCAGCGACTTGATGTGGGCGGCCAAAATCCGACACAGCATCAAGAAAAAACGCCAATTTACCGCCGAGCAGATGGCCGAACTGGCGCAGGAATATCATGCCACGGCCACCCGGTTGCAGATTCCCATTCCCACCGACCCCTGGGAACAATTGTTGGCGGCCATTCAACAGGTGATTGCCTCCTGGGATTCGATCAAGGCCAAGGAATATCGAAAAATCATGGATATTGCCGATGACTGGGGGACGGCGGTGGTGCTGCAACGGATGGTCTACGGCAATCTGCATGATCAGGCCGGTTCCGGGGTGTTGTTCACCGCCCATCCCCATCGCAAGCTGGATCGGGTATTGTTGTGGGGCGACTACACGGCGGGCAATCAAGGAGAGGATATTGTCGGTGGTCTGGTGACCACCAATCCCATCTCCCTGGAACAGAGTCAATACGACCACCGGGATCCCGTCACCAGTCTGGAGGTCTGCTACCCGGATATTTACAAAAAATTGCGTGAGGTGGCCCGTCATCTGGTCTATGAACAGGGGTGGAACCCCCAGGAGATTGAATTCACCTTTGATGGTCCCCAGGCCGACAATCTCTTCCTGTTGCAAAGCCGGGACATGCTGACCGCTAAAAATGGAACCGCCATTTACCACCGTTTTCGGGAGACTCCGGCCTTGAAACAGAACCGTCTGGCCCGTGGTCTGGGGGTGAGTGGCGGTGCCCTGTGCGGACGGGCGGTCTTCAATCTGGAACAGATTCAGCGGCAGCGGGCGATCGATTCCACCGTGCCCCTCATCCTCATTCGCTATGACACGGTCCCGGATGACATCAAGGAGATCTCCCTCACGGAAGGGTTGTTGACCACCCGTGGCGGACAGACCTCCCATGCGGCCATTGTGGCGGCCCGCCTGGACAAAACCTGCATCGTGGGATGTGCCAGTCTGACCATACGGCAGGCCGATGGCCAGTGCGAGGTGGAGACGGAAATCATTCGGGAGGGCGATAAAATCAGCATCGACGGCAATGCGGGACTGCTGTTCAAGGGGTGGCACCCGATTCAATCCAGTGTGGTGAGCGGGGTGTGATGAGACGACCCCAGCACCGCCAACACCTTGCGATGCAAGGTGGCCAGGGGCAGGGTATGCCATTCTTCCCGCGCCACCCAGCGACCCTTCCGACATCCCTCCCCATTCACCGGTCCCTCCCCCTCCCAATGACAGACAAACGGATAAACGGTCAAATGAAAATGGGTGAAGGTATGCTGCACGGGGGCCAGTGGCACCGGAGGGGTGGTGGAGAGGTTCAACCGCTGGAAAATGGTCTGGGCAATATCCGCTGGCTCCAACGGCAGGCGGTCCTTGACCGTCCAATCAAAAGTGGGGGGTTCCCACAGACCGCCCAACAGTCCCTGAGCGGGACGTTGACAAAGGAGCACCGCCTGCCGGGCATCAAAGACCAAAACCGCCCACTGCACCCGGTGCGGCTTGATCGGACGGGGTTTGGTCACCGGGAAGGCGGTCACATCGCCCAACCGATAGGCCCGACACGCGCCCTGCCAGGGACAACGGGGACAGGTGGGCCGGGAACGGGTGCAAACCGTCGCCCCCAGATCCATGATGGCCTGGGCATAATCCCCTGGACGATGGCTGGGGGTCAACGACCGGGCAAAGGTCCATAGTGCATCCAAAGCCAGGCGACTGGACAGGGGATGCGGCAAGGCCAACAGACGGGCCAACACCCGTTTGACATTGCCATCCAGAATGGTGTGCGGTTGGTCGCGACCAATGGCGAGAATGGCCGCCGCCGTGCTGGGACCAATGCCTGGCAACGCCAGCCATGACGCCAGATCCTCCGGCAATCGGCCCGCCATCTGCTCCACCACGATTTGGGCCGCACGGTGCAGATGACGCGCCCGTTGATAATAGCCCAACCCCTGCCAGACCACCAATACCGCCTCCTCCGTGGCCTCCGCCAGACGCCACACATCCGGGAATCGTTCCAAAAAGCGGGGATAATAGGCCAACACCGTGGAGACCCCCGTCTGCTGCAACAGGACTTCCGATACCCAAAGGCGATAGAGATCCCGTTCGCCACGCCAGGGCAAAGGGCGTCCCTCCCGATCGTAAAAGGCCAACAGTTGCCCGGCCAGAACCGACCTGTTCACATCCTCCACCTTCGCCACCTCAACCCCTCCGACTGATAAATTCAAATGTATAAAGGATCGTCAGTCTTTCCAGGGACCACTCTTCCGGGAAGGATTGAAAGGGCGCGGCCTTGTAGATGGCATTGAGAGCGGCCTCATCCAGAATCGCCAATCCAGACGGACGCGTCACCTGCGCCTGGATCAACGTCCCATCCCATCGAATGGTAAAGGTCAAACTGAGACGACCAGACAACCCATTTCGACTGGCATCCGTGGGATAGACCAAAGCCCCCTCCACCCGCTGCTTGACCATGGCAAAATAGGAGGCATAGCGCGTCTGACGGGTATTGAGATCCACCACCTCTTCACCGTGATGGATGGATTGCGCCTGATACTGCCGATTGCGGTCCCAACGCGACACCCGTTCCACCGAAGGGGTCAGGTTCAATGCATCGGACAAGGTTTCGGTCTCAGGAACCATGGGCAGAGTGGGCCTGGAAACCGGGCGAGGCGCAGTACGCCCCGGCATGGGAGCCGGTTTTTCTGTCGTTGGCAACAGGGTGTTCGACTCGTCGGCAACGGGCGGATCATCGACCGGCGGTTGGGGTTGCACCGCCTTGACCACTGGTTTGGGCCGTACCGGTCTGGCCTTGGGCACCGCCTTTGGTTCGGGCAGGGGAGCGGCCTCCGACGGGGTGGACGGCTCCCCTGCGGCAGCGGTCGGTGGGTCAGAGAGCGGTGGGGCGGGTTTGGTCGCCTGGTGGTTGGCCTCCGCCAGGGCATCCGGGTGATCCGGTTCGGGCTGCGGCGATAGCGAGACCAAATGGACCATGGTGACCGCTTCGGGTGGCCCTTCGGGTCTCTGTTCCACCACCCACCACCAGAGCCACAGGGGCAGGATGAGATGCAGCAGAACGGCCAACCCCAGTGAGAAGAGAAACAACCTTTGCTGGCGATTCACCGGTTCTCTCCCGGCCGGTGGGAATGGACCAAACGTTCCAGGATGAGAAAGGCCAACAGACCATTCACAATGCCGGTGAGCCAGGAGCCGAGCAAAAACCAGGGCAAGGCCAGAAAAATGCCCGCATGGCCAATAATAAAGAGCCAGGCCGCCACCACTTGAAAGATGATATGGGCCAGAGAGGCCAAGAGCGAAACCCCCACCGGACCTAACCGGTTGGCCATGACCGCCGTGGTCTCCCCACCCGTCCCGCCCCTCTCCGGTGGTTGCAACCAGGCGAGAAGCCCCAGGGTGAGCATCGCACCGATGGCCCCAAAAAAACTTAAAAAGAAGGTGGGAGAGAGAAACGTACCCAAGGCCATGGAACCGACCAGAACCCGAATCAGGGCCACACCAGTGGCCGCCCGCCAACCCATCTGGAAAAAGGCCACCAGGGTAAAGGTATTGGCCAATCCCGGTTTGAACCAAGGCCCCAGGCCGGGCAAAGCCGCTTCCAGGAGGTGGGTTCCCACAGCGGCCGCCGCCAGATAGGCAATCAACAACTCGCGACGGGGTTGCGGCAGGGCACTCATCGCGCAATGCCATCATAATGGTTGTCTGAAGAGTGGTCCGCCTGCCCGCCCGTTACGCGGATCAGGATACCGCATGGCACACAGGCCACCATGGCACCCGATTGGGCAATCCACCCACTGCGGGTGCCGATCATGCGCGGGCTGGCATACTCCAGCAGTCGCACCCGGCCCTCTTTGATTTGAATGACCACCGGCCCCAAATGTCCCTCCACCTCTGTCTGTTGGTCACGGGTCAGGGAGAGGGTCAAGACGGTCTGGTTGTCGCGTTGGATCACCGCCTGTTGCCCGGCAGGTCGCAGGGCCAGATAGCTGGCCAAACCACCAATCAGCAGCAGACTGAGTGCCATCACCCAGCGGTCGGCCCGCGTGGTTGCCCGCCACAGCACACCCTTCGTCGTCTCTTGCCGCATGGCCATACCTGAAATGGAGATCGGGATCTGTCGCCATTGAAAGGATTCCTTTCGGTGCTGAGGCCCCTGGACCCACAATGAGAAGCACATCCTGAATGTTATGGCTGAGGTTTGTCCAGCCACTCACCAATGAATCCAGGCGAACGAATGGGCTGACCCGCCTCGGTGATCATCAAAACCTCACTGCCTGGAAAATGGGCGAGCAGAGCCAACCCCTTTTCCGGACCCAGGACAAAAATGGCGGTCGCCAGGGAGTTGGCCGTGGT
The DNA here is from genome assembly GCA_903913345.1 of uncultured Magnetococcales bacterium. Lineage (GTDB taxonomy): Bacteria > Pseudomonadota > Magnetococcia > Magnetococcales > Magnetaquicoccaceae > Magnetaquicoccus. The sequence continues at coordinate 14,467 of CAIWLA010000501.1, forward strand.
GGAGTTGGCGGCTTGAACGGAGACCGAACTCAGGCCGGATTGGGCAGGAGCCGCCGTTGTGGGATCCATGATGTGGTGATACCGTCGACCCTCGTAGATAAAAAACCGCTCATAATCCCCGGAGGTCGCCATGGCCATGTCCCCTTTCAACAGCGAGACAGCGACCACCTGATCCGGTTGGCGCGGATCCTGTAAACCGATGCGCCAGGGAACGCCCCCTTTGCTGCCAAGGATGCGCAAATCACCCCCCGCATCCACCACGGCATCGGTCACCCCTTCCTGGCGCAGCACGGCGATGGCCTGATCAATGGCATGTCCCTTCCCAATGCTGCCCAGGTCCAGCCCGACACGGCGATTTTTTAGGTATATCTGGAAGGCATGATCTTCTCCCTCACGCAGGACGATGGCATCGGTGGATGGATACCCTTGCAACCAATCCCGCAAAGCCTCTGCGGCCGGCGGTTGGGTGACGACCCTCTCCGTGGAAAAACCCCAGAGGGTGGTCAGGGGTTCCAGACCTATGGAAAAGGCCCCGCCGGACTGGGTTGACACCACCAAACCCCGCTGCACCAATTGGCCCAACTCGGCAGAGATCGGTATCCATGTTTCACGTGAAACCTGATTGATCCGGCTGACCTCGCTGGTTGGTCGATGCCAACTCATCGCCTCTTCAATGCGATCCATCTCGGCAAAGGCCCGCTGGACGGCCCGATCGGACGAACCTTGCGTCATGCCCCACGTGGAGATGGAGACCAGCGTACCCATCAACATCCGGGTTGTCGTCTGAACCGGTGGTGCCCGGTGGAGAATACCCATCCAAAGTGCCAGGACCAACAACGCGGCCAATCCCAGCGGTAGCCCTATTTTCAGCACAGCACGCCAACGCTCACCCATCCTGGTCACCCCATATCACCCCAAAATAATTGACAAGCCGCCACGACAACCAGTCCTGCCGTCTCGGTCCGCAAAATGCGCGGTCCAAGCCCCAGGGTGGCAAAACCCAGGTGTTCCCTGGCAAACGCCTCTTCCTGTGGCTCCAGACCACCCTCCGGCCCAACCAGCACGGTGACGGACTCACCCGGATGGGGAAGCCGGTGCAGAGCGGAGGATGCCCGGCTTTGTTCCCAGAACAGCCAACGCGGCCCCGAAGGCAGCCCTTCCCCCAGGCGGCTCCACGGCAAAGGTTCCAGGATCTCCGGGATTCGAATCCGTCCACTTTGCTCCGCCGCTTCAATGGCAATACGATGCAGACGCCGCTGCCGATTGGCGGTCAGTTGGCCACCGGCGTTGCTCGCACTGCGCCGGCAGAGGAGGGGAATGATGCGGGCAACCCCCAGTTCGACCCCTTTCTGGATGACCAGTTCCATGGCATCCGGCTTGGCCACCCCTTGCACCAGGGTAATGGCCAAGGGCGATTCACGATGGCAGGGGAGAAAGGCCAACACCTCCATCTGCGCCGGGGATTGGCTCACCAGTGCGGCCTGCCATTCGCCCCCATCCAGTCCCGTAAAAAGAATCATCGGCGCACCCGGCCCCAGACGCAAGGTGCGCAACAAATAGCGTTGCCATTCGGCGTCGGGATCCAGCCGTTGTCCAACCTGCAACGGATGGGGCCAATAGAGACGCGGAATCATGGCAACCGGAGAGCGAAGGAAAGGGAATGGTTCATGGGGCCATTTTTACCATTAGTGGAACTCTTTTCACCAGAGATGACGTTCAGGTTTGACAGGCTTTTGTGGGTTGGTATCATGGAAGACAAATGGCACCACCCCCACACTCCCTTTGCCTACCCCATCAGATGGGAAACATCGACATCATGAACCGTTCCAGAATAGACTCTTCCGTATGGCTTTCCTATGGCTTTCGCCTGTTTTTTCTGCTGGCCGCCCTCTGGTCGATGGGGACCATGGCCACCTGGATGTTCATCCTGGATGGTCACTGGCAGGCCACCACCTTTCTGACGCCGGCGTTGTGGCATGCCCATGAAATGCTGTTTGGCTTTGTCAGTGCCAGTGCAGCGGGCTTTTTGCTGACCGCATCGCCCAACTGGTCCAAAAAACCGGCCCTCACCGGAATACCTCTCCTGTTGATGCTCCTTTTCTGGATCATCGGTCGTCTGGCGGTCGCCTCTGCCGTGTGGTGGCCCGCCGGCCTGGTGGCTGTGCTGGATCTGCTCTTTCCGGTGGCATTGATGATCGTGATCGGATCCACCCTCTGGTATACGGGCAATCCCATGCACCGCATTTTTCCCGTATTGCTGGGGCTGATTGTCATCAGTAACGGCCTGGTGCACAGCGAAGCAGTGGGATGGACGGCGGATACGGCCCGCATGGGGCTTTACCTGGGCATCGACGCCATGGTCTTTTTTTTGGTAATGGTGGGTGGACATGTCATGCCCATGTTTACCCGCATGGCCCTGCAGGCAGATAATCTCCCGCCGTTCAAGGTGATTCCACTCCTGGAAATAGCCGGGGCCGTCACCATGGTCGGGGTGGTGTTGGGCGATATTTTTTATCTGGACCAACCGATCGCCGCCCCCTTTTTGATCGCCGCCGGCCTGGTTCAGGGGGTGCGCCTCTCCCAATGGCACAGCCTGAAGAGCGTACATCAGCCCTTGTTGTGGGTGTTGCATCTGGGCTATGGCTGGTTGGTCATGGGATTGATCGTGCGCGGTCTGGCACAGATGACCCTTTTTATCCCCCCCTCGGCCGCCATGCATGCCTTGAGCGTGGGGGCCATGGGGCTGTTCATTCTGGGGATCATCTCCCGCATCTCTCTGGTCCATACCGGACGTGCCCTGCTGGCCCATCCCGCCATGACCACCGCCTACAGCCTGGTCGCAGCGGCGGCCCTCATTCGGGTCTTTGGGGTGGCCTGGTGGCCCCTCTGGAGTCTGCGTCTCTCTGGTTTGCTCTGGGTGGTGGCCTTTGGGCTGCTTCTGGTGCGCATCCTGCCCGTTTTGCTGCGTCCCCGACCCGATGGTCAACCGGGTTGAGAGATTCTTCCGGGGGGGGGTAATTCTGTTTCCATGTCAATCATGCAATTTTTAAAACTATTGCAGGGGTCCGGGGACCGTCACGGTCCCCGGCGGGGGTTTGGGGGCGGAGCCCCCAGTATGCTGCCATATCGGGGCGTTGCCCCATAAGCGTTAACCTAACGATTCCAACGTTGGCATCTGGCGTTTTCGCTTCCTTGGTGAGTCAGCAAGCCAATCAATTATTTTATGCCAGTTTTCCATGACTTCCGTGAAACTGAAAATCGGCAAAGCAGCCTGCTGGACCAGATGGATGAAAAAAGAAAATTCACGC
>CAIWLA010000502.1 GCA_903913345.1 uncultured Magnetococcales bacterium
CAACCAGTGGGAAACATAGAAAGGACGAAGTCCCAGTTTTGATCCATCAGTGCGATTGGCTTAGTCATAGTGACCGAAGCATAGCACAAGACCTAGCTTACAGTAAAGAGGTTAACGCTTATGGGGCGAAGCCCCGAACAAAGGCTACTCCCAATAAATAGCGTGTCATGGAACGAATCATGGGGCCTCCTTATGACCGCTCAACTGGCCTTGCTCGCCGCCAGGGCGGCACTGGTCCGGTCCAGATGTCCGATCAAAATGCCGATCAACTCGTCCTTGAATTGGAGCTGAATGGCAAACTCCATCTCTTCCATGGAGGCCCGGTCGATGGCAAAGCAGATGGTATCCTCGTTGGCGATGACATTGGAGGTTCTGACCCGATTGGTCAAAAAGGAGATTTCGCCGATGACCGATCCCGCCGGCAGGGTGACCATTATCTCTCCGGGGAGGCTGTCTTTGGTGACGACGACCGATCCCTTGACCACGATGAACAGGGTGCTGTCCTCACTCCCCTCCCGGATCATGCAGTCGCCCTTGTTGAAATGGACAAAAAAAGAGGCCGATTCGGCCAGCATCCGCTTGTGCTCATCGGTAAAACGGGCAAAAAAGGGAATCCGATTGATCAGTTTCAGAAAGAGCATGATGTTTCCCCCCTCAATAGGGTTATGCCAATCCGTTGGTCTTGACAAGGGTCCGAGGGGTTTGACTCTAGCGGGGTGGGCAAAAAAATGCAAGAGATGGTGGTCGGTGGCATTATTCCTGGCTCTCCGTTATAGTGCGGGGAGGATTGAAAATGGAGCCAAAGGGGTGTGATGTGTCTTGCCGAGGTCTGTTCTGGATGGTCCTGTGGGCCGTTGGTCTGGGGGTTTTTCTCCCGGCGGGTCTGCTGGCCGGTTCCGGGAATGGCCAGCAACCGCTCTTCCCGTTGGAGGGTGCGGTGGAAAATCGGGTGCGTACCCTGTTGGATCAGGCCGGTCTGGAGTATCCGTTGCAGGGTGGATTGTCACTGCTGGTGTTCAAGGAGGAGAGAGAGCTGGAATTGTGGGTTCATACCGATACCTTGCCCCGTTTGCTCAAGAGCTATCCCGTTTTGGGTCTGAGTGGTCAGTCGGGTCCGAAACGACACAGGGGGGATCGGCAGGTGCCGGAGGGGATCTACCAGGTGGTTCAGCTCAATCCGAACAGTGCGTTCCATCTGTCGTTAAAGCTGGACTATCCCAACAGCTTTGACCGCCAGAAGGCCAGAAAGGAGCGGCGTACCAATCTGGGGGATGACATTTATATCCATGGCGGCTCCTCCTCGGTGGGATGTGTCGCGGTGGGCAATCCGGCGATCGAAGAGTTGTTTGCGTTGACCTTCATGGCGGGGAATGAACCCACGGAAGTCATCATTGCCCCGTATGATTTTCGCCAATCGACCGAAAAATCGGCCCTGCCCACAACACCCGACTGGGTGCCGGAGTTGTATTGGGAGATCGAATCCCGTCTGGGGCGGTATGTCGAACCTTGACCGGTTCTGGCCCAGTCCCCTCCTCCTCCTCCCCTTTATTGAATTCTTTTTCATGATCAGGGGTCCAGGGGGATTATCCCCCTGGCGGGGTGCAGGGGCGGAGCCCAGATCGGAAGAGCGTCGTGTAGGGAAAG
>CAIWLA010000503.1 GCA_903913345.1 uncultured Magnetococcales bacterium
CAGCGGCCCTCACCAAGCTGGATGAGGCCCATCTGCCCTTCATCTCCGTGCTGGCGGATCCCACCACAGGCGGGGTGACGGCCTCGTTCGCCATGCTGGGAGATGTCATTCTGGCAGAACCCAATGCCTTGATCTGCTTTGCCGGTCCACGGGTGATCGAGCAAACCGTCCGCGAAGTATTGCCGGAGGGGTTTCAGCGTAGCGAATATTTGCTGGAACATGGTTTTCTGGATCTCATTTGCTCGCGTCGTGACATGCGTGACACCCTGGCCGATCTCCTTTCCCGCCTGACCGGAACACCGTTGCCACCCCCTCCAGACCGAACGGATGCCGCTCATCCCGAAGCAACCCCCTGATCGAAGGTCGGCGTGGTGAAGGCAATGGCTGAATCGGGAGAGGAATGCTCCATGAACCACCCCTCCCTGGCCGATCTGCTGGATCAGGCGCACCGTCAATCCCTTCAGCCCATTCAACTGGGGCTGGATCGGGTGGTGCATCTGCTGGCGGATTTGGACAATCCCCATCATACCCTGGATGTGGTGCATGTCGCCGGAACCAACGGAAAAGGGTCGGTACTGGCCTTTCTGGAGGCCATTCTGCGCCATGCCGGATATGCCGTTGGCCTCTATACCTCTCCGCATCTGCACTGCGTCAATGAACGGATACGGGTGGATGGCCAGGCCATTGCAGACGAGCCATTGCGCAGAGTGCTGGCCAGAGTGTTGGCGGTCAATGCCGGTCGTTCGGTCACTTTTTTTGAACTGCTGACGGCGGCTGCCCTGTGTCATTTCCAGGAGCGGGGATTGGGACGGGGCAGGGCAGGGCGGCGGGGCATTGTCCTGCTCGAAACCGGTTTGGGGGGACGCCTGGATGCCACCAATGTGGTGGTGCCGCAATTGTCCATCATCACGGCCATCGATATCGATCATACCGATTATCTGGGTGCCACCCTGACCGCCATTGCGGCAGAAAAGGCGGGTATTTTCAAGCCGGCGGTTCCGGCGGTGGCGGCTTCCGGTCCGCCCGAAGTGGAATCTCTCCTGGCGCGTCAGGCAGATCAAGTGGGAACCCCTTTGCACCTGCTGGGACGCGATTTTACCGTTCGTTTGCCCGCCGCGCACGGCGATGCCTCTGTCTCCACCCCGCACCATCCCACCTGGTGGTTTGAGGAGGGGGGGGAGAGCCATCCATTCCCCATGCCCGGCCTGTTGGGCCGCCACCAGTTGCACAATGCGGCATTGGCCATTGCGGGCATCCGGCGTCTGCAGGCCGTTGGCTGGTCGATACCGGCGGAGTCCCTCCGCGTGGGGGTACGAGAGGCCCGCTGGCCTGGGCGATTGGAGCGGTTTGTTCTGCCTGCCTCCGGTGGTCCCAGGCCGACCGTTTTATTGGATGGTGCCCATAATCCAGCCGGGTGTCTGGCCTTGGCCCATTTTTTGGGCGAGCCGGACAATCGGGCCATCTGCCCGACCGTCTTTCTCTTTTCCGCCATGCAAGACAAGGATGTGGCGACCATGATTCGCCTCCTGGCCCCCCATGGGGAACGGGTATGGACCACCCAGGTGGGGGGGGAACGGGGCCTGTCGGCGGAGGCGTTGGCCACCCTTTGGCGGGCTGCTGGTCGCCCGGCAGAGGGGTGCGCCACCCCGGCGGAGGCACTCTCTGCCGCCTGCATGGCCTGTCCGCCGACCGGGCAGGTGGTTGTTTGCGGGTCGCTCTATCTGGTCGGGGCCATTCGTACCCTGTTGGTTGCTCAGTCGGGTGCGGAATAAAAAAGCGGCCAGGCCATCGCCATTCCTGCCAACCGGATCGGGTTCAATGGAACTTCCAGGCGATCCCATTGACGATTTTTGTTTGCCTTCGGCGCGTTCTCTGTGGTCAAATGACCCGACCCGGTCTCTCTCCCGGTGAGGGGTGACGTGGCAAGCGGACCCTTTCTTTCAACCTGCAAGGATCAATCCGATGCAAAGATCAAGACCCTTTTTGCGGCTGTTGGCCATTGCGCTGTTGGCTCTCCTCGGTTGCCAGCCCCTGGGGGCGGCGGAACCGATCAGGATTGGCATGGCCGGTCCCTTTTCCGGTTCGGACGCCTCTTTTGGGGAACAACTGTGGCGGGGGGCCGAGCAGGCCGCTGCCGACATCAATGCGGCGGGGGGGGTGCTCGGTCGCCCCATCCAGTTGATCAAGGCCGATGATGCGTGTGAACCCAAACAGGCCTCCGCTGTCGCCAGTCGTCTGGTGGATCGGGACAAGGTGGTGGCGGTGATTGGTCATTTTTGCTCCTCCTCGACCGTTCCGGCCTCCACCATCTACGCGGATGCCGGGGTGTTGATGATGACGCCCGGTTCCACCAATCCCATCATCACCGAACGCGGGTTGCCGACCATCTTCCGCATGTGTGGACGGGACGATCAGCAGGGGGTTGTCGGGGCCGACTTTGTGGTCAAACGACTCAAGGCACAACGCGTTGCCGTCTTGCACGACAAGACCACCTACGGTCAGGGTCTGGCGGACTCCATGCGCACCCGGTTGCACAGCACGGGACAGACGGAGGTGTTGTACGAGGGTCTGACACGGGGTGAAAAAGATTTTAACGCCCTGGTGACCAAACTGAAATCGGTCCAGGCTGATGCCGTTTATTTTGGCGGTTATCACAGCGAAGCCGGTCCCCTCGTGCGGCAAATGCGGGAACAGGGGATGACCGCCCCGCTGATCTCCGGAGATGGGATCTTTTCCGAGGTGCTGGTCGTCTCTGCCGGGGGTCCGGGCTTTCTGGAGGGGGTCTACATGACCTTTGGGGCCGATCCCCGCCACATTCCCTCTGGGCAAACCCTGGTGGAACAGTTCCGCAAACAGGGCTATGAGCCGGAAGGGTATACCCTCTACTCGTATGCCACCCTCCAGGCGATTGTCGCCGCCATCCAGGCCACCCAGAGCCAGGACGGGGAAACATTGGCCCAATGGCTACGCAGTCACCCGGTGGAAACCGTCATGGGCAGCAAGTCCTGGGATGCCAAAGGGGATTTGAAGGTCTCGGACTACGTGATGTATCAGTGGGATAACAAAGGAAAATACAAGGAGGTAGACTAGGCGGACAAGCCTGCCCATGGATATATACATCTTTGGACAACAATGGGTCAATGGCCTGGTGCTGGGTTCGACCTACGGGTTGATCGCCGTTGGCTATACCATGGTCTACGGCATCATCGGCATGATCAACTTTGCCCATGGTGAAATCTATATGATTTCCGCCTACCTGACCGCCATTTTCCTGGCCCTCTTCACCGCCCTGGGCATCCACTCCCTGCCGGTGGTCTTGCTGGGGGTACTGGTGTTGACCGTGCTCTTTACCGCCCTCTACGGCTGGAGTGTGGAGCGGATCGCCTACCGACCTTTGCGCCATTCGAACCGCCTGGCACCGCTCATCTCGGCCATTGGCATGTCATTGATTCTGCAAAACTATATCCGTATCAGCCAGGGTGCCCGCAACCAGGGGGTGCCCCCGCTGCTGGAAGGGGTGTTCCGTATCCCGGCGGAGAGCCTGGATCATCGATTTATCCAGATCACCTATCTGCAAAGCCTGATTGTGGTGGTGGCCTTTGCCAGCATGGCCCTTTTGACCTGGATCATTCAACGCACTGCCCTGGGACGGGCCTGCCGGGCGACGCAACAGGATCGGGTCATGGCCAATCTGTTGGGTATCCATACCGATCGCATCATCTCTCTGGTCTTTGTCATGGGGGCGAGCATGGCCGCCGTGGCGGGTATCCTGGTGACGCTAAACTATGGATCTTTCGATTTTTATGTGGGTTTTCTGATGGGCATCAAGGCCTTTACCGCCGCCGTGCTGGGCGGGATCGGCTCTCTGCCCGGTGCCATGCTCGGTGGGGTGGTGTTGGGGTTGGCCGAGTCGTTCTTTGCCGGTTTTGTCAACAGTGACTACAAGGATGTCTTTGCCTTTTCCCTCCTGATCCTCTTTTTGATCTTCCGGCCCAGCGGATTTCTGGGTGTGCCGGAAGTGGAGAAGGTCTGATGAAAAAGGGGCTGGTTTCCGCATTATGGGCGGGTCTGGTGGCCTTGCTCCTGTTTGCCCCCATCACGGGCGTGGTCCTGTCGGGCTACCAGATGGAATGGCACTGGCAACGCCCCCTCTGGCTGGCGGGAGCCGTTTTTCTGGGTTATCTCCTCTTCGCACCCCTCTGGAACCGTCTGCGCCCTGTTGGACAGGGGACGGCCCGCGCGCAACGGGGGGCGTCTGCCACCTCACCAGGACGGCGCAAGATCGGGATCGGGCTGGCACTGCTCGTTGCCTTTTTGCTCCCCTTCTGGCTGGGAAAATATGGCCTCAGCGTTGCCACGTTGGCCTTGATCTATATCCTGCTGGCCCTGGGGTTGAATATTGTCGTCGGTCTGGCCGGTCTGTTGGACCTGGGCTTTGTCGCCTTTTATGCCGTCGGGGCCTACAGTTATGCCCTCGGTTATCACTATTTTCAGATGAGCTTCTGGTTGGCCCTCCCGTTTGGTGCCCTGTTGGCCGCCGGTTTCGGCATGCTCCTGGGTTTTCCCGTCTTGCGACTGCATGGGGATTATTTGGCCATTGTCACCCTGGGTTTTGGGGAGATTATTCGCCTGATTCTCAACAACTGGGTCAGTCTGACCGGGGGGCCGAACGGCGTCAGTGCCCCCTTTCCCACCCTGTTTGGCCTGGAGTTCAACCGTCGGGCCAAACAGGGTGGGGTGCCCCTGCATGAATATCTGGGCATCGAATATTCGGCCAATCACCGCGCCATTTTTTTATATCTGCTCCTGTTGCTGGTCGTCTGCGCCATGATTGCCGTCGTGGTCCGTCTGAAGCGGATGCCCATCGGGCGGACCTGGGAGGCCCTCCGGGAGAACGAAATCGCCTGTCGCTCCCTGGGCATCAACCATGTAACGGTCAAACTCTCCGCCTTTGGTCTGGGTGCCCTGGTCGGTGGACTGGGCGGAGTCTTTTTTGCCGCCTCCCAGGGGTTCGTCAATCCGACATCCTTCACCTTTTTTGAATCTGCCCACGTTCTGGCCATCGTGGTGCTGGGTGGCATGGGGTCCACCACGGGGGTCATCGTGGCCGCTCTGCTCTTGACCATCCTGCCGGAAATGCTTCGGGACTTTGCCGATTATCGGGTTCTGGTCGTCGGCATCGCCATGGTATTGGTGATGATCTGGCGACCGCGGGGATTGCGTCAGCGGCGGCGACCGGTTTTCCAAATGGTGGACCCGGACCCGATGCGATCCAGCCTGGCCGGCACGGCCTCTGTGTCCGCCGGGCAAGGGGGACGGATGCCATGAATCCCCTGTTGACGGTAGACAATTTGACCATGTGCTTCGGGGGGGTAACTGCCCTGAACCGCGTCCATTTCAATGTGCAACCCGCCAGCATTACGGCTCTGATCGGTCCCAATGGGGCGGGCAAGACCACGGTGTTTAATTGTGTCACCGGGTTTTACCGGGCGACCGTTGGTTCCATCCGCCTGTATGGCCCGCAGGGCGGGGCAGGGGGGGTGGATCTCCTGGCACTGCTGGGCGAACCCCTG
>CAIWLA010000504.1 GCA_903913345.1 uncultured Magnetococcales bacterium
CACGTCCAACACCTGGTTTTTATAGACCACGGTGGTGGGAATATCCACGCCAGCGTGTTCCAGATAGGCCTTCAGGTATTCCGGGTCGTCCAGCAGTTGAAAAAAACCTTCCCGCATAATCTGTTCGGGGGTCTTCTGCAGCAATCTTTCGGCGGCAGGGTTGATCAGTACCACATCACCCTGGCGGTCGGTCACCACAATCCCCTCCTGGGCCGCTACAATGATGGTGGTCAATTTGTCCCGTTCTCTCTGCAGACCGGAGTAGATGCGGTCCAACTCGGCTGTCATGCGGTTGAAGGCGATACCCATGCGACTGAGTTCGTCCATGCTCTGCCCGGCCACCCGTTCCTTGAGGTTGCCATTGGCCACCTGCTCAATGGCCTCGGTCATCCGGGCAATGGGCCGGATCACCCGACTGCGCACCACAAAAAAGGCCCCAGGCAGCACGATCAAAACCAGAATGGCCAATATCCAGGTCACCTTGGTGGTCTCCTTGGCAAACCATTCATCATCCCGATGCCCAGCCAGGTCAACCAGACTTTCCATATGGTTGGTAATGGCCTCGGCCAGTTGATCCGTGCGGTTGCTGGTGGCAGTATCCTGGCCGGTGACGACGCGCTCGGCCGCCTGGGCCGCCTCTCCCACCGTGACATCGGCCCCCAGCTTGTCAACAAAGAGCTGCAACGCGGTCCGGTAATGCGCACCCTGGAGACGGTGCTGCTCTTGTAACTCATGCACCCGTTGCAGGGCATAATCGTCCATCCCCAATCGATGAAAGTTGTCCGGCAACTGCCGTAAAATATTTTGCACCAACCGCTCTTTCGTCTCAAAGGTCTGCCCATATTCCGCCCGCAGCTCCGCATCCGCCCCGCTCAACAAAATATTTTTCCAGGCCTGCACCTGTGACTTGAAATGGAATTGCATATTGCCAATCAGGTAGATGGTTTGCACCCCCAGACTGAGCTGCTCGCGATCCGCACGCGCAATCTCCTGGTTGTCGCGCATGGACTGCAATCCCAGCAATCCGGTCACTATCACCCCGGACCAAAGAATGCCGGGCATGACCAGAATCAGCAGAAAAAGCTTTGGCTTAGGCAAAGACTTGAATGACATGGGCAGCTCCTGAAACTTTTCTGGCTATTGGGGGTACGAACAAATGGAGGGGCAGGTGTCTGAGGGTTGATCGAAAGGATGATCAAGACCCACTCTCCATATAAACAGCAACCCCGTTGCGACCTCCTTTTTTGACGGCGTACATGGCGCGGTCGGCCATCTGGAGCAGGATGTCGGCTGATTGGCCATGATCGGGGAACAGACTCAAACCGACACTGGCACCGATCTGGCATGACTGCCCCTGGATGATAAACGGTTCGCTCAGTGCCTGGACAATCTTCTTGCCTACGGCGATGGCATTATCCCGATCGCCGATGATCGGCAGGATAAGGGTAAATTCATCACCTCCCAGCCGTGCCAATATATCGGAATCGCGCAATTGTTGCCTGGTTCTGGCAGCAACGGCTTTCAATAACAGGTCGCCCGCCTCGTGACCAAAGGTGTCATTGACCGCTTTGAAATGGTCCAGGTCGAAAAATCCCACTGCCAGGATTTGCTGGTATCGTGCGGCACGCCGTAGTTCTTGTTCCAGCAATGCGTGAAAGAGCATGCGGTTGGGCAGGCCAGTCAATGCATCGTGGTTGGCCATGTGTTGTACCCGATCCTCCGCCAAACCACGATCTATTACACCCGCCAGGGTGTTGGCAATGGTAGTGAGAAACGCCTCCTCTTCTGGGTCATAGACATGGCCGTAGTCTACGTACAGGTTGAGCACGCCCATCAATCTTTCTTGCAATAATATGGGAATGCAATAATGGCCATGATCATGGATGCCATCGTAGGTGATATCGTGGCGTTCATCCAACGCAGCAGAGAACACAATCTGTTTACTTTGGGCCGCCTTACCGCATAAACAGAACCCGTAGGGTATGCGGCGACAGGCCTGGAGCAGATGGGCGTGAAGATTCCTTTGCGCCACCATTTCCAGATGGTCATCCTCGGTGACCAGGAAAATCGATCCTTTATATTGCATGGCCAACCAGGGAACGGTGAGAACGATTTCCAGGGCAACTTCCAGCTTGCGGTGTAGACTCAGGGGTTCAATGCCAATTTCCAACAAGGCACTGATGGCGATCCGGTTGACATAGGCCCGCAGATCCCGATCCTCCAGTATTTTGAGTTCGGTAATATCGCGAATGATGGCGGTATAGAAGGTCGTGCCGAGTCGTTGCCATTGAGAGATGGAGATTTCCGCCGGGAACTCCCTGCCGTCACAACGCTTGGCTACCCCCTTCAGGACCGTGTGCGCGGGCATTTCTTGGCCAGTTCGTCGATTGCCAAGCCATTCTGTCTGCCAACTGGGACCAAACCAGCGATCAGCGAAGAGCGTGGCAATCGAGCGATTGAGCAGATCTTGTTCTTGCCCGCCGAACATCTCGGCACACCCATGGCTGCAGAAATGGACGATTCCTTCTGCGTCAAAAACCACCAGGGCATCCCGAAGGGACTGGATTATTGCTTGTATGTGCAATTCTCTTTCTCCCAATTGACGGGCATGGCTCATCACCTCAGGAGGACACGGTCCAGGATTGTTCTTCGCTTTCTTCACGTCGTTGCCCCCCCTTTGATGCTCATATGCGCCGTTGTAGTGGTACTGTTTGGTGAGGCATGCCTTGTCTGAAGCACTGACACCGAAACCAGAACGCCCTAAATTATATTATGTTTTTTAAGTTTATCGAGCAGCTCATCCTGCGTGATAGGCTTGGTGATATAACCGTTGCACTTGCCTTTGAAGTAGGATTCCATCAATTGCTTTGGGTCGTCCAACGCGGTTTGCATAATGATGAAGGAATAATCTCCCGTATTGAGAGATATACCATAAATCTCTCTTTCCATCTGGCGAATCTCTCGCAAGGCCTCTTGACCATCCATGTTGGGCATCATGATATCCATCAGGACCAGATCAAACGGCTCTCCTCCGGCCAAGTGTTCCTTAAAGAGTGCCACGGCCTCCAGTCCATCCTCTGCTATCACGCATTCCCCGTAGGGCTGGAGCATGTATTTAAGCAGTTCCCGATTTGTGAAATCATCATCAACAATCAGAATTTTCATATTGGACCCAAGAGATCATGGTAATGTAGAGATCACCTTCCGTTGTGACACATATCGCCTGCACGGGCACGCCTTACCAGACGGAAACACTGCTGTAAAAGAGAAAATCATGTCCGGGTAGGTTCCATCCCTCGATTATCATTGATGCTCAGGATCGCCGACGTCTTGGCGTCGTTCATCAATCGCCTTGCCAACTTGCTGGATAGCATCCAGAAAATCCCGCTTTTTGATGGGTTTAATGAGATGTCCATCACACCCGGCGGCCAAGCTTTCTTCTTTCTTCTCTGTGGATGCATGGGCACTCAGGGCCATGATGACCAAGGGATGGCGTCCTTCCTCCCGTTCCCACTGGCGAATGGCACGGGTGGCGGCATGACCATCCATGTTGGGCATCTGGATGTCCATTAGCACCAGATCAAACTTCTCCTCTCGTACCCTCGCCACCGCTTCAAGGCCATCATTGACGATAACCAA
>CAIWLA010000505.1 GCA_903913345.1 uncultured Magnetococcales bacterium
CGGCATTGTCAGCCGACAAGAGGCCTTGTCGCGTGCGATCGAGGCCAGTTTGGATTTGGTGGAGGTGGCCCCGCAGGCCAAGCCGCCGGTCTGCAAAATTATGGACTACACCAAATTCAAGTATCAGAAGGCGGTGCGGGAGCGTCTGGCGCGCAAGAAGCAGACCCGCATTGACATCAAGGAGATCAAATTTCGTCCCGCGACCGATGACCATGATTTTGATGTCAAGGTTCGGAGCATTCGCCGTTTTCTGGAGGATGGGGACAAGGTCAAGTGTACGTTGCGTTTCCGTGGTCGGGAGATGGCGCATCAGGATTTGGGGATGGCCTTGTTGCATCGGGTTCGGGATGTATTGGGTGAGGAGGCCAAGGTGGAGCAGCCGCCCAAGTTGATGGGTCGGCAGATGACCATGGTCCTGGCACCGGGGGTCGCGCCCAAGAAGGTGGTGGACGAGGCCGAGTAGGCGGGTTCCCCCTGGATCTCCTGATAGTCTTTTAAAACGATTATGGGGGTCTGGGGGGGGGATTATCCCCCCCAGTGGGGGTCTGGGGGCAAGGCCCCCAGGTTTGTTGCTGTTTTTTTAGTGGAATGGTGGGCGAAGCCCCTTTTCCTGGTCTGTTGTTGTTCTTGCAGAGGGGTCGGGGGTGAAGTCCCTCCCCCTGGTGTGTTGTATCATTTCATCTGTGCAGTGCCGAATTATTTATTGGTATTGCTGTGACGGTTCAAGGAGTAGGAGAGTCATGCCCAAGGTAAAGACCCATCGGGGTGCGGCCAAGCGTTTCAGGACGACTGGTTCCGGTAAGTTGTTGCGCAACAAGGCGTACAAGCGTCACATTCTCACCAAGAAGAGTTCCAAGCGGAAGCGTGGAATGTGTGGTGTGGGTATGGTGGCGGGTGTGGATCAGGCGGCTGTGCGGCGGATGTTGCCCAACCTGTAAGCGTGGTGTCTGGCGGTATTCTGGTCACGAGACCGATGGTTTCGCCGCTGCATCGCATACCATTATTGATATTTTTTCACGATCATCCAAGGGAGACACGGCTATGCCGCGAGTCAAGCCGGGCGTACCGGCGCATGCACGTCACAAGAAGGTATTGAAGCTGGCGAAGGGTTATCAAGGTCGCAACGGCAGTTGCTATCGGATTGCCCTGCAAAAGGTGGAGAAGGGTTTGCAGTATGCCTATCGGGACCGGAAGGTTCGGAAGCGGGAGTTTCGTGCCCTGTGGATCACCCGGATCAATGCAGCGGCCCGGTTGAGCGGTCTCTCCTACAGTTGTTTCATGGATGGTCTGCACAAGGCCGGCATTGAACTGGACCGCAAGGTATTGGCCGAGTTGGCCGTCTCGCAGCCGGAGGCGTTTGCCGAATTGGTTCAGAGTGCCAAGACGGCGGTTGCGTGACGGTTTTCGCCATGCGCACCCAGTTGGAGGCCTTGCAGCAGGCCTCTTTGGCCCGTCTGGAAGGGGCCGCCTCGGTGGCCGATCTGGAGCAGATTCGGGTAGAGACCCTGGGCAAGAAGGGGACGCTGACCCAACTGTTGCGGGGTTTGGGCGGGGTCAGTGCCGAGGATCGGCCGCTGCTGGGCGAGTTGGCCAATGGCTTGAAGACGGCTTTCAATGCGGCGTTGGCGGCTCGCCAGCTCCTTTTGCAGCAGAGGGAGATGGATCTCCGTTTGCAGGCGGAGCGGTTGGATGTGACCTTGCCGGGTCGTTGTCCGCCGGTGGGGGGGAGGCACCCCATCAGCCGGGCGTTGGGGGAGATTATCCATATTTTCAGCGAGATGGGTTTTCCCCCGGCCACTGGTCCTGAGGTAGAGGACGACTGGCACAATTTTGAGGCCCTCAACATACCCGCCGACCATCCGGCGCGGCAGATGCACGACACCTTTTACCTGCCCCCTGGTCCCCGTGGGGAGAAGCGTCTGTTGCGCACCCACACCTCGACGGTCCAGATTCGGGCGATGGAAAACCGCCGTCCGCCGTTGCGGATTATTGCCCCTGGCCGGGTGTTTCGGTGTGATTCCGATCTGACCCATACCCCCATGTTTCATCAGGTGGAGGGTTTTCTGGTGGACGAAGGGGTCCATTTTGGCCATCTCAAGGGGATTCTGGAGCGGTTTTTACACCTGTTTTTCGAGCGGGATCTCCCTGTCCGCTTTCGTCCCTCCTTTTTTCCGTTTACCGAACCCTCTGCCGAGTTGGACATGGGCTGTCTCTTTTGTGAGGGCCGGGGCTGCCGGGTCTGCAAAGGCAACGGCTGGATCGAGATATTGGGGTGCGGCCTGATCCATCCCGCCGTGCTGGACAATGTGGGGATTGACCGGGAGAAATATTCCGGCTTCGCCTTCGGCGTCGGTGTGGAACGGATGGCCATGTTGAAATATGGCATCAATGATTTGCGGCTGTTTTTTGAGAATGATGTGCGGTTTCTGGAACAGCACGCGCGGTTGTGAGC
>CAIWLA010000506.1 GCA_903913345.1 uncultured Magnetococcales bacterium
CCATGTCTTTGTCCAGAGGCTGGCGGAAAAAGGGTATGTAAGGATCAGTGCGCAGTAGGTGGGTGCGCACGCCACCACTGAATGGTCCTGGCAATCCCTTCCTGAAGGGGTGTTTTGACTGTCCAACCCAATTCCCGTTCCGCTTTGCTGCAATCGAGCGACAAAGAGGTTTTGATGGTGGGTTGGGTCAAATCGTGCTCAATACGCAATGCCTGTCCCGATGCCTGCACAATTTGGTGGACCAGATCCTTGATCGATACCGCCTGCCCGGATCCACAATTGTAGAGGGCATACGGCGTCCGCTGATAGGTGATAGCGGCCTCAACAAAATCCGCCAGATCATCCACATACAGCAGATCCCGCGCCTCCTCACCCGTTCCCCAGACGGTTATGCGTCCATTCCGGGCGGTCAACACCTTGGTGACAGTGGCACCGAAGACATGAGACCGCTCCAGATCAAATTTGTCATGGGGACCATAAATGTTGGAGTGACGTATGGCTGTAAATCGCGTTTTGCCGATTTGTGAAAAAAATTCGCACATTTTCTCGATATATAATTTGGTATGGCCCACCCCAAAATAGCGAGAATGCATGGCAGCGTTGGCATCAAAATCCTCTTCCTTTAACGGTATCTCGCGAGATGGATACATGACGGTGCAACTGAAAAACAGCACATGTTTGACTTGTCGTTCAAAGGCTGCACGAAAGAGCAATGAATTCATGACCGCATTATCGGTGACATGAATAAAAGGGCGCGTTACAATGTCCTTGGAGCCAGAGGTGGTGGCGGCCGCCTGGATGACCACATCCACGCCATCCAGACACCGTTCGATATCACGCGGATTGGTCAAATCCCCCTCAATCCACGTCAGACCGGGATGATCGAAGGGGGGCCGTTTGTGGTGGATTCCCACCACATCCCAATCTTTATGTCCGGCGAACCTCTCTGCCATGTTTCGCCCGATAAATCCAGTTGCACCACACACCAAGACTTTCATGCTGGCTGTTTCTCCCGCGCATGTTCCGTAAACGCATTATACCGGTTGTCAGTCTGGCTCCGGTGCGCCTGATACCATGTCATCACATCCCGAATACCCTCGGCAACGGAAATGTTGGCCCGAATGCCATACCTTTCGGCCCGTAAAGTGTCCATTAGTCGACGTTGATCACCACTGGGCTTGCTGATATCCCAAACCACCTCGCGCGCATCCGGAAGATTATCCACAATTACCTCGACAATCTCACGAATGGACACACCGGTGCCGCTGCCCAGGTTGATCGGCTCGGTAATACCCTGTTCGACGACCTGCATCATGCCGCTGGCCACGTCGCGGGCATGAATAAAGTCACGAACGGGCGAACCATCCCCCCACACTGTGAGAGGATTTTCGCCATCCATTGCTCGGCGTATCAGCGAGGGGATGACCATGGCATTTCTGGGATCAAAATTGTCATATGGTCCGTAGACGTTGGCGGGACGCACGATGGAGATTTTATCCCATCCATATTCAATCTTGTAGGCTTCTGCCTGCAATTCACCCATGCGTTTGGCCCAGCCAGCGAAGCGGTCATTGGGAGAGGGAAAGGTTTGCCAGACGTCATCTTCATGAAAGACTTCAGCCGGGGCGTAGACACCAACGCTGCTGGTAAATAGATACCGTGCCACCCCGGATTGCCGGGCCGCTTCCATCATGTTAAGGCTAAATGTTAAAGTGGGCACAAAAAAACTGGCCGGTTGCTGGGCGGTCATTGCGGGAGATCCCTTGACACCCGCCAAGTGAAAGACAATCTC
>CAIWLA010000507.1 GCA_903913345.1 uncultured Magnetococcales bacterium
GGATCTGGCAGAAAAGGAGGAGGTGGAAAGTTCCTATCTGGCTCGCATCCTGCGGCTGAACATCTTGTCACCGGCCATCGTGGAACGGGTGCTGACGGGGGATTACCCGGACAGCATCAATCTGGAGAGTCTGCGGAAAAGGATACCTCTGGAGTGGGAGGAGCAGGAGCGGGTGTTTGGGGTGGAAGTGGGAGGAGGGGGGTGACATCTTCCTGACCAGGGTGTTGCCGTTGAGGATTGCGATGCCCTGAGCAACAAGCGGGAGGGGACAATGCCTCCAGAATCTTCCGACTGCTGGTATTTCTTGTCGAATTTCTCCCATTATCGAGTCCGGCAACTCCCTGTCGAATTGTGAGTATATGCAAAATAAAACTGAAGTCTATTGGGGAAAACGACAGGATGGCATCGGCGACATTCAACATCCGCTATCCCATCATTGTCTAGAAGTTGCAGCTGTTCTACATGCATTGCTGGAAATAGATACCATCAAGAGGCGGTTGGCCACGTCTGCCGGTCTAGCGGACCTCACTCCTAAACAGATCGTGCGTCTGACTTCTCTGGCTGCGCTGCACGATGCAGGCAAATACAATCATGGTTTCCAGAATCAAAGTGATCAGTGGCAAACTCACGGGCATGTGCGGGAAATTTTCCAGTTGCTGTTTGACCATCCGCGCCAAGAAGAAGGATACCAAGCATTGAACCTGGGCACCATAGCAGAGTGGTTCCAGGATACAACCAACCTAGTGGATTGGCTCTGGGCCATCTTCTGCCATCACGGTCGCCCGTTGCCAGGAGATCCATTTTGCGCAGGCAAACCCAGCAACAGCGTGACGCAAGCCATTAGCCCCCGTGTATGGGAAAAACAGGGCAGCAAAGATCCCCTGTCCGGATTAGCGGAACTGGCCAGTGCTATCCGGTATGCCTGGCCAGAGGCATTTGTCGATGATGCGGATCAGGTGGATCGCCTGCCGTTGACGCCGCCTATGCAGCATCTTTTCAACGGCCTGCTGACCTTGGCCGACTGGATCGGCTCCGATGCAGATCATTTTTTCCCATTTGCGGTCGATGCCACCCTGCCATCACCGGCGGTCTTGGCGCAGAAAGCTCGTCGGGCCACACAGGCACTGGGTTGTGATGTCACAGCGGCCCGTGCTGTCTTGGCCGGACGGTCCATAGATTTTTCAGCCATTTTTGGTTACCCCCACCCCAACCCGATGCAGCAGGTAGTGGCCACGCTTCCCATTGCGGCGGCAGGTGATGTGGTTATTCTGGAATCGGAGACTGGCTCGGGCAAGACCGAGGCGGCCATTCTCTATTTCCTGAACCTGTTCCGTGCTGGCGTGGTGGATGGGCTTTATTTCGCCCTCCCGACCCGGGCGGCAGCCGTGCAGATCCATGAACGGGTTCGTCAAGCCGTGGCAAAGGCCTTCGGGCCCGACCATCCGCCGGTGGTGTTGGCGGTGCCGGGCTATCTGCGTGTGGATGACCAGGAGGGCACCCGGCTGGCTCCCTTCCAGACCCTTTGTCCGGATGACCCCAGCGACCGCCAGCGGTACCGTGGTTGGGCAGCGGAGCATCCCAAACGTTACCTGGCGGCCCCGGTGGCGGTGGGGACTGTGGACCAGATACTCCTGTCGGCCCTTGCCACTCCCCACGCACACATGCGGGCGGCGGCCCTGAGTCGACTGTTGCTGGTGGTGGACGAGGTACATGCCTCCGATGCCTATATGACCACCATCCTGCAAGAGGTGGTGACCCGTCATTTGGCGGTTGGTGGCGAGACATTGTTGATGTCCGCCACCCTGGGAGCAGCCGCCCGGACCCGCCTGTTGTTAGGGCCACGCACGGATCCACCCTCCCCTGCGGCGGCCGCCGCCACGCCCTACCCGCTGCTGTCACGCCAGCACGGACCGTCCCAACCCGTGTTGGTCGAGGTCGCAGCCAAACAGGTCCATATTTTCCAAACGCCCCTGGCGGACGACCCGGAGGCTGTGGCCGCACAGGCCTTGAAGGCGGCGCAGGCCGGGGCACGGGTGTTGGTCATTCGCAATACCGTCCGGTGGGCCATCGTCACCCAGCAGGCGTTGGAGAAACAAGTTGGTGCCGCATCGGACCTGCTGCTGCAGTGTGCCGGTGTGCCAGTCCCCCATCACAGCCGCTATGCACCCGACGACCGCAGACGGTTGGACCTGGCCATTGAGGCGCGGTTCGGCAAGGGAAAATCGGCGCAGAGTGGTTTGGTGGCCATCAGCACCCAGACTACGGAACAAAGCCTAGACATTGACGCTGATTTAATCATCACCGATCTGTGCCCCATGGATGTGCTGTTGCAGCGCATCGGTCGTCTGCACCGTCACCAGCGCACGGATCGCCCGGCGGCCTACCAGACGGCCCAATTGCTTCTGCTCACCCCCACGGAGGGGCTGGAGGTACACATGGAAGCCGGGGGTAAGGTATCGAACACGGCCATGGGACACGGCTGGGGGAGTGTTTACCCGGATCTGCGTATGTTGGCCGCCACCTTGGCGGCACTACCAATGCCAGCGGTCATCACCATCCCCGCCGACAATCGCCGCTTGGTGGAGGCCGCCACCCACCCGGATAATTTGGCTGCGTTGGCCAATGATCTCGGTGATGCGTGGCAGCGTCATGCTGCCGCCGTTTGGGGTGTAACGGCCGCCCAGCGCAACGCGGCCCGTTCTGGACTTTATAATCGGGACAAATGGCTATACGAGTGCGAATTTTTGCAGGATGAACGCATTACCACCCGGCTGGGGCTGGACGACCGTTTGGTGCATTTTGATCCGGCTCGCATGGGACCATTCGGCGGACGGATCGCGGTGCTCACGATTCCGGGTCGGTGGCTCAAAGGTCAACCACCGTCCGATGCTCTGCCCAGTGACATCACGCCGACGAATGGGGCGTTTGCTTTTACGTTTAATGGCTACCGTTTCCATTATGACCGTCTGGGGCTGCGCCCCGTTACCACACAGGAAGGAGCAACATGAACAATCTCATGATAGATCCCATGATCCGGGTGGGGACGACCACCGGGGAGATGGCGGGACGTTCGTTGCCCGGCGTACTGGCCGGACTGGTGCGGGATGAGGTGGTGGCGTTTGCCGCTTTGCAACCCCATCAGTCGCACGCTTGGCACGCCTTTTTGGTGCAACTGGCGGCCATCGCCCTGCACCGGGCCGGACAGTCGTCGCCGCCCGCCGATGAACCCGCTTGGCGCGACTTGTTGCGTGCACTCACTGCCAACTGGCCGGAGGACGAACCCTGGCAATTGGTGGTGACGGATCTGGCCAATCCAGCCTTTATGCAGTCACCGGTCCCGGAAAAAAACCTGGACGGCTTTAAAATGTACTTCCAACCCGACCGGATCGATGTACTGGTCACGGCCAAAAACCATGATGTGAAGATGGCCCGCATGGGCCATGCCCATCCAGATCATTGGCTGATGGCTCTGATAAGCTTGCAGACCATGGAGGGTTTTTTGGGCGCGGGCAACTACGGCATCGCCCGCATGAATGGCGGGTTTGCCAGTCGACCGGGTGTTGGTATTCGCCCCGGTCCTGTTCCCGGTAGCCATTTCCGCCAGGATTTGGCGTTGTTGCAGCATTATCGTCGCGAACTGCTCGACGATTATCCCGATTTTTATAAACAGTCGCCTGGAGTCGCCCTGCTTTGGTTGTTGCCCTGGGATGGTCAAACCTCGCTCTCCCTGGCCGAACTGGATCCCTATTTTATCGAGATCTGCCGTCGGATGCGCCTGCTGGCTGGACCGGGTGGCATCACAGCTCGGGGAACCACCAGCAAGGCGGCTCGCATCCAAGCCAAGGAATTTAAGGGGGTTTTGGGTGATCCATGGACTCCCTTGCGGGCCGACACCTCCCTGACCATTACCGACAAGGGTTTTGACTATGCTGTGGTGGCCAATCTTATTCTTGGCAGCGAAAATTATCACCCGGCCCCAGCCCAGTCTCATGAGAACAAAGCCTATTCGGGAGATATGGAGTTCCTGGCTCGTGCCCTGACCCGTGGTCAAGGTCAAACGGGCGGCTATCACGAACGCCGCGTTCCCATCCCTGCTCGGGTGAGATTTGTTCTCGGCCAACCACAAGCACGACAATCCTTGGCCAATGTTGCCAAGAATCGGGTGGAACAGTGTGGTGTTGTGGCCAAGAAGGTTTTGCTGCCCGCCATCCTTGCCATGATTCCGAATACTCCAAACAAGTTCAAATACGCCAACCCCTGGTTGACCCGCCTGGATCACAAGGTGGATGATGCCTTTTTTCCCTCCCTCTGGCACAGTCTGGAGTTGAGCGAAGCGGAGGCGGAGGCCGACTGGTTGCACGTTGTGCGGGATGCCGCACAGGAAATCCTGGAGGCTGCCAAAAAATCCCTGATCGGTGGGGGAGCGCGTCGCTACAAAACCTTCGCAGCGGCTGATCGTGTATTTTACGGTTCCCTATGCAAACAGTTTCCCCTCTTCCGCACCCATGAGGGGCCATTGACAGACAAGGAGAACATTTGATGGACGAGTTGACATTGACCCAGGAGCCCATGGACAGCCTGGAAGAAAAGATCCGTGCCTTGGCCGCGCGCATGTCCCGCCGCACCGAAGAAGGTGGACTGGGAACGGGCGAGATGGCCGAACTGCGGCGGTGGCGTTACGGCGGCGAGGTGCATCCCACCGCATGGCGTCTACTGGCGCGCTATGCCCACAACGCACAAGGAGTCATGGGTATGGCATCGGAAAATCGCTGGTTGGCGGTGCTGGCGGGCATGGCGCACATGTCCCCCCAACCACACCGATCGGGGGCCAATCCTGGCCGGGTGCTGGCCGAGGCCGGTTATTCGGAAACCCGCTTGCACAAGTTGCTCAACAGTCAAGACGAGGCCTTCCTGGATGCTGTGGATCGCACCTGCCGTTTTTTGCGTGCCAAGGGCGCAGCGGTGGATTGGACCCGTTTCGCGCCTTTTATTCTCACCCTGGACCCGGACAAGGCGGAAATCCACCGGCGCACCTTGGCCAGGGACTATTTTTCATACCAACAGTAGACGAACCGCACCAACGGCTCCCATCACAACATTCACAAGGAATCATTTTATGATCAACAATCGCTTCATACAGATTCATTTTCTCACCAGTTACTCGGCCACTCTGCTCAACCGAGATGATGCCGGGATGGCCAAACGACTGCCCTTTGGTGGAACCACCCGCACCCGGATCTCTTCTCAGTGTCTCAAGCGGCATTGGCGCACCGCCGAGGATGTCCACGCTCTGGCCAACCTGGATGGTGTGGAAATGAGCCTGCGCTCGCGCCATATTTTTGACCAGAAGGTGGCTCTGCCTCTTGTTGACGAGGGGTTGGACCGGGGGAGGGTGGAAGCTGCCGTCGCCACGTTCCAGGACCAACTGCTCGGCAGCAGTGCCCGTGCCAAGAAAGAAAAGGCGGACAAAGGGGATACCGCCCTCTCCCTGCTCACCAGCCAAGTGGTCATTCTGGGCTGGCCGGAGATTCGCTTCATCCAGGATAAGGTGCGGACTATTGTCTCCCAGACAGCCAATGCGGATGCGGCCAGCAAGGCAATGGAAGCCTTCTTCAAAGATGAAGGAAAAAACATGAAGGCCCTTATTGCCGCTGGTCGTCTGCCTGCTGGTTTGGATGCGGCCCTGTTTGGTCGCATGGTCACCAGCGATATACTTTCCCGGCTGGATGCTGCCATCCATGTCGCCCATGCCTTCACCGTACACGCCCACGAGTTGGAGACCGATTATTTTTCTGCGCTGGATGACCTGCTTCAGGAATCTGGTGAGTTGGGATCCGGCCACATCAACGACAGCGAACTGACCAGCGGTGTGTTCTACGGGTATGTGGTGGTAGATCTGCCCCTGCTGGTTGCCAACCTGACCGGCAGCAAGCACCAGGATTGGCAGGGTGCCGACCGCACCCTGGCTGC
Organism: uncultured Magnetococcales bacterium; assembly: GCA_903913345.1. Taxonomy (GTDB): domain Bacteria; phylum Pseudomonadota; class Magnetococcia; order Magnetococcales; family Magnetaquicoccaceae; genus Magnetaquicoccus. Next base: position 5,971 of record CAIWLA010000507.1, read on the forward strand.
CCAGGTGGTGGGAAATTTGCTCCATCTGATCGCCACCGTCTCCCCCGGTGCCAAAAAGGGAGCCACCGCCCCGTATGCTTGCGCCGAGATGATGTTGGTGGAGAGCGGCAACCGCCAACCCCGTACCCTGGCCAACGCCTTTCGTCGCCCGGTGCCCCTCAGTGGCCGGGGGGATGTGCGCGATGCCGCTATTGTGCAACTTGGCGACTATTTGCAAAAATTCGACGCCATGTACGGCAGTGGCGAGACGCGCCGAGTGGTGGCCATGGGTGATACGGCCTCGCTGGCCGCCGAGAGTGCTGCCAGCCTGGACGTGCTGGTCGAGTGGACCACCAACCGGGTGCGAGGAGTGGCGTGATGGAGATGCTTGTTCTCCGCTTGGAGGCTCCACTCATGGCGTTTGGTGGCCCCATGGTGGACCAGATTGGGGTGATTCGCTCCTTTCCAGCCGCCTCCATGATCACAGGTCTGCTGGGCAACGCCCTGGGATGGGATCATGCGGACACCGACTTGTTGGACAGGCTCCAGACCCGTCTACAGTTTGCTGCTCGCCTGGATCGGGCAGGTGAGGAGGTTCAGGATTATCAGACCGTGGATCTGGGGCAGGATTTTTTCGACATGACAAAGTATGGTTGGACCACGCGGGGCGTGGTGGAGGAGCGGGGCAAAGGATCGGCCACCTCCGGCACGCACATTCGTTTCCGTCCCTACCGGGCCGATGCCCTTTGCACGGTGGCTTTGTTCCTGCAACCGGCGGCAGAAGAGCCTACCCTGGCGGATCTGGCCACAGCCTTGGTGGAGCCGGCCCGACCGCTGTTTTTGGGTCGCAAACCGTGTCTGCCCAGCACGCCCATCCTGGCGGGTCGCACCGAGGCGGCGAGTCTCCACCAGGCACTGACCCAATTTGTCCATCAGCATGTGGAGTCAGCCGTGCCCATCGCCCCTGTGCAGGAGATGCGGGCCTGTTGGCCACCCGGTCAGGGACCGGAGGATACGGAACGCACGCGCCTGGAACCGCTCACCGACCAGCGGGACTGGCGCAATCAAATCCACTGTGGCCAGCGTCTGGTCCGGGAAGGCATGATCACCGTTCATGCGGGAGGTGACCATGTCTGATCCGCTCTTCATGGTGCAACTCCAACTGCCCGCCGGGTTGGTTTTCCAGCAACTAGCCCACCCAGGAGGTCCGGGCACGGATGACGGCTACCGTCTACATACTGTGTTGACCGCCCTGTTTGGCGATATGGCTCCCAAACCGTTTTACTTTCGGACCGTGGGTCGCCAAGTGGAGGTGCTGGGCTACACCGACCAGGGAGCAGATACGTTGATGGACCAGGCGCGTCTCTTTGGCGAACCGACATGGGTGGCGGCATTGACGGGTCATCTGCACACCAAAGCCATGCCTGATGTACCGAGTGGCCAGCGGCTTGGGTTTCGGGTCAACGTGCTGCCAACCGTTCGCACGTGCAACCAGCAGTGCCGCAAGGGGGCCGAGGTGGATGTCTGGTTGGCCGCGCAACTTCGCCAACCGGCAGGCTCTGCGCCATTGAACCGGGAAGTGGTCTACACCGAATGGTTCCGCCAGGCCATCGAACGCCAGGGGGGGGTGCGTCTGGACTCTTTCGGGCTGGACGGTTTGCGGGGCGTACGGCTGGCCCGGCGCAACCGGGATCGTGTTTTTTGCCGAAGTGACCAGCGGGAAGCGGTTTTTCATGGCATTTTGGAGACGACTGATGCTGTAGCCTTTCGTGCCCTGCTGCGTCGGGGGGTGGGACGGCAGCGGGCTTTTGGGTTTGGCATGTTGCGTCTCGCCCCGCCTGGGCAACACCTGCACCAGGGAATCGGTTGACATGCTGGCCGGTCGCCTGGGTCTGGAAACGGCTCGCATCCCGCACGCGGATCGTCATGGTTTGCTTTGGCTGGGCAGGGGCAATCTGATGGTACAATCGGGAACCCTGCATTTCCTGGCGGCAGGATCGCCGGATTTGCCACCCGGCGATTATCAGATACCCTTTCAGGACGTTTCAATCATTTTATTGGGACCGGGAACCACGGTCAGTCACGATGTCTTGCGACTGTTGGCACGGCATGGAACGGGTTTGGTGGCGGTGGGCGAAGATGGCGTCCGTCTCTACAGTGCCCCTCCCCTGGGACCTGGGGACTCTGCCCTGGCGCGTCGGCAAGCCCTGGCCTGGGCTGCTGGCAGCAAGGAACGGATCATGATTGCCCGTCGCATGTACGCTTGGCGTCTGGGTGAAATTTTGCCAATCAAACAGGATATTGCCATTTTGCGCGGCATGGAGGGTGCCCGCATGAAGGAGACTTACAAACTGTTGGCGCAACGCTACGGGATTGTCTGGCGGGGGCGTTTTTATGATCGGCAGAATCCCAACGATACGGATGATCCCAACCAGGCCATCAACCATGCGGCCACTGCGGTGGAGGCGGCGGCCACCATCGCGGTGGCCGTCACTGGGACCATTCCTTCTTTGGGCTTCATTCACGAGGATTCGTCCAACGCCTTCTGTTTGGACATCGCCGATCTTTATCGGGATGCCGTCACCCTGCCCGCCGCGTTTCAGGGTGTGCGGGATTGCCAGCAGCAGCCGCAAATTGCCTTGGAGCGACATGTCCGCCGACAGTGTGGTCGTATTTTTCGTCGTGAGTCGATCATTCCATCCATGATTGATCGCATAAAATCGTTGTTCGATGCGCAGGAGGAAGCTAAAATACCATGACGGTGGTTGTGACTCGTAACGTAGTGGATCGTTTTCGGGGTTTTTTGGCGTCGTGCATGTTGGAGGTTGCCCCTGGTGTCTATACAGCCCGCGCATGAATGCCGCCGTCAGGAATCGGGTCTGGCTGGTGATGGAGGAGTGGTTTGGCCAATTGGGGGGTGGAGCCATCATCATGGTCTGGCGGGATCCAAAGATTCCCTCCGGGCAAATGATCCGCATTCTGGGTGAACCCCCAGTAGAATTGGTGGATGTCGATGGTGTCACGCTCTCCCGTCGCCCCCTGACCGAAAGCGAGATCTTCCAGTTGGCTCAGACGCTGGGTGGTCCGATCGTCCTACAAGACTCAATCGTTGTGGAAGAGATAGCGTCGTCACAGTAGGGCAGAAATTTTGTTCTTTGAAAATTTGTTTATTCTCATGGTATTGTTCATGAGAGGTTCCCCCGCACTCGCGGGGATAGACCTGATTCATGATATTTGATGTATTTTGAGCATGTGGTTCCCCCGCACTCGCGGGGATAGACCTCCTACTGGTACATATAAGTCTGGTCGTAGCACGGTTCCCCCGCACTCGCGGGGATAGACCTTCGTCTTTGACAGGTTCGCATTTTGCCGCC
>CAIWLA010000508.1 GCA_903913345.1 uncultured Magnetococcales bacterium
GACCCCACCAGGGGGATGATCCCCCTGGACCCGCAATCAATAAAAAAGATTAAAGAAGATGGCCACCCGCCTCACGGCAACAACGAGAACGACCGCAACACCACCGCCACCTTTTCATCCTCTTTGGCCAACTCTTGCAAGGCACTCAGGAGATTTTGCAAACGGGTTATGTTGGACTGGAGATTGCGGGCATCGTGGAGTTGCCTCTGTTCAAGGGCAAACAGCTTGTCTTCCAGGGGTTTGATACGGCCATCCCGGTGACGGGAGACCGAGCGAAACAAGAACAACAGCAGGAGAATGACCGTCCCGAACAGGACCAGAACAGCCTGTTCATATATCTCGACGCGCTGGGTGACCTCCGTCCTTAAATCCTCCAGCCGTCTGTTGCCCTCCTCGAAACGTCTGATCAGCTCCTTGTTGGTCTCCTTGAAACGCTTGTTGGTCTCGCCCCACACCTCTTCCGCCCGTTTGCCCACCTCTTCCAGACGTTGGCGGATCGTCTCCGATCCCTTGCCGAGAGTGCCCAGGGTGCCGAGCACCTCTTCGATCTGGCGTTGGAACGTCTGTTGTCCCTGTTGGAGCAGCGTCAGTGACTCCACAACGCGGTCGGTCTGCGGGGCACTCTCCTCCCCGGCGAAAACCGGGACGGCGGTCTGGCAGAACAACAGGATTATGCACCCCATCACCCACTGGAACAATCGAATCATGGAAGAAAACCTTTCTCTATTGCCTCGCGGCGATTTCGGCCTGAGCCAATAAGGCCATGGCATGGCGCAACGCCTTGCCCAGTTGTCGTGTCTCTTCGCGTACCGGGTCCAATTGGGCACGGAATTCCTGAATCACGAGGCGTCGGGCCTCATCACCCGCCTTGCCAGCGGCCTCGGCCTGGGATATGGCCTGGTTGACCTTTTCACGGCGTTTTCCCAACAGCAGATGGTAGGCCTTCGCCCGTTCGCTGAAGGCCTCTTGCTGCTTGTTGACCTGTTCCTGAAAGAGACGACTCTTTTCCTGCCAATAGGCGGCGGGAAAGAAAAAGCGTTGCAGGGTCTGTCCCACGCCATCACCGGCATGGAGTTCGGCCTCCAGGTTGGTCTGGTGGACGGCACTGTCCGGGTTGCATCCGGTCAGGAGCAGCATCCAGCAGGCGGCAACGGCCCAGGGGAGACGGCACCGCAGAGGGGATCGAACGGGCACGGGTCTCTCCTTGTGATCAGCGGGTAGCATATTCATTCAATTTATTGCGTAACGTGCGGATGGAGATACCCAGCAACTCCGCCGCTCGTGTGCGGTTGCCGTTGACCTCGTCCAGGGTGCGAAAGATCAAAAACTCCTCCATTTCGCGCACTGTGGTGCCGACTGGTACATGCAAGCGGCCCTTTTCCTCCTCTTCCGTTGCAGAGGCCATCGCCATGGCCGATTTCTCCGGAAGGGTGGACGGTTCGGCACCCTGGTCACTCTGGACAGTGGCCCGGACACTGGCGATGAGCGGCACATCAATCATCAGATCCTCCGGCTGGATCTCCCGTCCCTCCGCCATGAGCAGGGCACGATGGATGACATTTTCCAATTCCCGGATATTGCCGGGCCAATCATAGGTCTGCAATGCGGACAAGGCCAACGGGGAGAAGGGAATATTGTTGCGTCCCAACTCCGCCACAAAGCGGGTGCGAAAATGTTCGCCGAGTTGCAAAATATCCTTTGGACGATCCCGAAGGGCGGGCAGTTGCACGGGAAAGACATTCAGACGATAAAAGAGATCCTCACGAAACTTGCCATGATCGACCCATTGGCGCAAATCCCGGTTGGTGGAGGCCACGACCCGCACATCCAGGGCGATGGGCGAACGTCCACCCACCGGATCCACCTCCCGTTCCTGCAAGACACGCAACAATTTGGCCTGGAGATTGAGGGACATTTCGGAAATTTCATCCAGAAAAATGGTTCCCCCATTGGCCTGCTGAAATTTGCCCTTGTGATCGACCAGGGCACCGGTGAACGCCCCCTTGGCATGACCGAACAGTTCGGATTCCAGGAGATTTTCCGGAAGTGCCGCACAGTTGATGGCGACAAACGGTCCCTTGGCCCGGTTGGAGACCTGGTGCAGAAAGCGGGCAATCAACTCCTTGCCGGTACCGCTCTCGCCCTGGATCAGGACGGTGGCATTGGTCTGGCCGACCCGTCTCACCTGCATCAGAATGCGTCGCATCCGGTCATCACTGGTGATCAGCCGGCGACCGCGTCCCAGTTCGGGATCAAAATATTGGTTGCCGAAGGAGCTCCACAACCCCGCCAGTTTCTCTTCCTCGACCGGCAACAGGAAATAGTCGGCGGCCCCCACATCGATGGCCTCGCGGGCATCGGCGACACTCCCCTTGCAGGCCGCCGCCAGGATGGGCAACCCGCGAAAGAGAAAGGTCAATTCGCGGATCAATTCGAGGGCGTTGCGCACCGTCTCTACATCCACCACCACCAGACTGGCCGGTTTGTGCGACAACTGTTTGGAGAGGTGTTGCTTGATGTCCATCTCATCGGCCAGCAGCAACGGGGTAACGCCCAGTGATTGAAACTGGGCTGCCAATATCAGCAACGGCTCATCCCGACGGCCAACCAATACCACCTGTTGGTCTCGCGGAGCGGGCACAGAGCGGGCAGGAGGGACACCTGCAACGGTCACATCCTGTCTATCCATCGGTGGCTACTTGGCAACCTCCATGGCTAACTCCAGTTGAGACGCATTTTCTTTGGATATCTTGGCCATCACGGAATCCGGGGCGACCTTGGCCGCCGCCTTGAAGTGATCGCGGGCACCCGCATAGTCTCCCGATCGCTGCATGATCTCCCCTATCCGCATATGGGCCAACGCCTGCACCTCCGTATCACCGGCCTCTTCACTCACCCGCTTGAAAGCGGGGAGAGCCTTGGCGTCTCCTTTCCATTGCTGCAAGAGATTGGCATACCAGTAATAATCGCTGCCATCGGCCAGTTTTTTCCCGGACAGCAAATCTTCCAGGTATTGAACGGCAAAGGGGAAACGTCCGCGTCCTTCCTCTGCCTTGGCCATCAACCGCAGCCGTTTTTCCTGGCCATTGGTATCCAGCAGGTGGTCCGGCAACTTTTCCAACAGGCGGAGGATTCCTTCCCACTCCTTGTTGTCCAGCAGGCGGGAGGCCTTGTCCAGGCGAACCCGGGCCTCTTCGATCGGCACCAGTTCCGTGGCGGTGTTCCCGGTTTCGGTCGACATGTCGCCTGGGGCCTCCTGGGTGGCGGGTGCCGAGGCCTCAATGGCGGAGGTGCGCTCCTCGACCGGGGGGGCACCAATGCCCACCGCAGGATGGGCCTCGCTCATCGCCTTGACCGTCTCGCCGACCTCCGGTGGGGCCTCCACTTCGGGCCATTCTCCCGCTGCGAAGGCGTGGTTGAGCCGCTTCAGACTGGCCGCAGCCGGAGTGGAAAGTCCCTCCAGCAAGGAAGGCACCTGCTCCGGCATATCGATCCGCATCAGGGCCTCGGCCAGAAAAATCCGTGTCCGCTCGGCGTGGGGGGTGTGGCGCAAATCTTCGCCATTCAACTCGACCATCAACACGGCATGTTCCGGTCGGTCATTGAGCAAATCCTGCTGCATCCCCGCGAGCAGGTAATCCCGCTTCAATTTGTTGGCCCGCGCGACCACTTTGATTTCCAGGGTGGTGGCGATGAGATGATTCAAGGTGACCAGGGCCTCTTCGTACCGTTTGTCTTCGCCCAGCAGCGTTGCCTTGGTCATCAGGAGTTCCGACAGGGCATCCTGCAGACGGATGGTCTTGGCCACGGCATTGATTCTTTTCAGGCGCGTATTGACATCCTGGCCCTCTCCCATGCGCAACTGGAAGACCAGCCCCCAGACGGCCGCATCCGTCTTGGCATGTTTTTCCCGCAAGGCAACGAACAGATTGCGCGCATCATAGAAACGTTCCCTTTGTTGGGCACTGCCAGGTTCCTCCATTTGTCCCAACTGCCAACTGCTTTCGGCCGCACGGAGCGTGGCCCATGGGGTGATTCGTTGCATCGTCGGATAGTTGCTCAAAAACTGGCTGTAATACTTGAACGCCTGGGCATAGAGACGATTTTCATAGTAGACATCGGCGATGGCCATGAGCCAGTCTGGATGGTTGGCAATAAAAGAGAGATGTTCCGGCGAGAGGGCATCCAGTAACTGGGGGGCCGTTAATCCATTGGTATTGTTTGGATTTTCGGCGACCCGCACCAGGAGATAATGGGCCTCGGCACTGACCGTGCCCTTGTCGCCGGTCAACTCCAATACCTTGTGCAGATATGTGTTGGCCGCCTCCCAGTGGGTGGGATCACTCCGGTTGGAACGGGCCAGCCCAAAGGCCGTGTGTCCCCGTTCCAGCCAGACCCGGATATTGTTTTTGGGCAGATTGGGATCCCAGAGGATGTGATCGGCCTCTTCGTAAAACTCGGCCCGATTCAACAGGTGCAACTGCAACAGACGATAAAGGGGATAATGGACCGTGTTGGGATAGCGGGCCAGGAGATTGGCCAGACCGGAGAGGAGCCAACTGGGCTTCCAGTGCATCTGGTAGGCCAAATTCCACTCATAAAATTCGACGAGTTCCCGATTGGGGGTATCGGGAAAGAGGGTCAACCACCTTTTCAGATAGCCTCGGGCACGGGCATACCGTTGATCTTTGGCCGCCGCCTGGGCATTTTTCAGGTAATAGCTCTCGTCCACCGTCTGCCCATTCAGCACCAGGGTATGATCCGGGCGGGCGACAAAGGCGGGATTCAGACGATTCAGGGGTTGCACCTCGCCAGCGGTCAAGGCATCCTTGCGATTCCGAAAGATAGTCTCGATATCCGCATGTCTGCCCAGTTGCGATTTGTTGGAGATGGCGACAATAAAGAGTCCGGTCTCGGCATTCTGATGGAAACGGACATCCGACACACTGGGATCCAGCGTCACCTCCATCTCCACCTGATCCGGGAAGGGATAGGCCAGGAGTTTTTCCGTCATGCCTTCCGGCCTTGGCGGTCGCCAACCGGGGTCCAGTTGTGCCCCCTTCCAGTGGAGACGCAACAGGTGCGCACCCAGATCGATGGCATTTTCCACGGTGGCTGTGCCGGTGTAGGAGAAGACAATCAGGGTGCCATCCCGTCCGGCCAGGGTCCGTCCCTCCAGAATTTTGGCCTCTTTGGCACTGGAGGGGGCAACGGGCGTGTCAATCTCCAGACGATAGGGGGCACCCATGATCGGATCGAGGGTGCCCAGGGTGTCGCGGAAGGCCAGGTTGGTCTTTTTGAGACCGATCGTAATGTTCAGTCCCATCTCCTCGCCCTGCAGCCCTTCGACCTTGAAACTGGCGATCAGACGGGACTGCTCTGGATCCAGTGCCGTGCTGGGCAGGGCCAGCAGACCAGGGACCACCAGGCGCAAGGTGGTGGGATCCAGCAACTCCATGCGTGGCCGGGTGACACCCGGCGGAATGTTGAAGGAGAGCACCTCCCGGTTGCCTTTTTCCTCCCTGCTGACCTTCAGCACGGTGGAAAAGGCTGCGGCCTCGCTGGTCAACATCAGGACAAGCAGCAGCACCACCCATGCCCCCCAGGGGTGTGATGCTCTGACCCAACGATCCACCGCGACGAGGCGACGGCATGAACAAATCCTTGCGCAAACCACTTATCCCTCCATGCGTTCCAGGCCCTTTTTTTTGATCTTCTCAACCAAGGTGGTGCGATTGAGGTTGAGCAATTGAGCCGCCTTGTTTTTATTCCATCCGGTGCTGTCGAGGGCGGATAAAATCAGTTGGTTTTCAAAAGAGTCCACCTCGTGGTTGAAATCGACCCCCTCGCCCAGATTGGTGACAATATTGGCAAACTCCGGCACGACAACCGAGGGATAGTCCGCCGAAGGGGTGTCAAACTGGCCGTTCAAAATTTTGTCCGGGATGTCGTCCCGGTGGACGATGCCATCCGACAGGACGGTCAACCGTTCCACCAGGTTTTCCAGTTCGCGGACATTGCCCGGCCACCGATAGGCCATGAACAGTTCCAGGATTTCCGGGTCGATGGTGACCCGCTTGCCCCCCTGTTGGGTGGAAAACTTGTCCAGAAAGTGATCGACGAGGATCGGAATATCGTTGCCCCGCTCCCGCAAAGGGGGGACGTGGATCGGTACGACGTTCAGCCGATAGAATAAATCTTCGCGGAAGCGGTTTTCCGCCACCTCTTTTTCCAGATCTTTGTGGGTGGCGGCGATCACCCGGACATCCACCTTGGTGGTTTTGACCGCCCCCACC
>CAIWLA010000509.1 GCA_903913345.1 uncultured Magnetococcales bacterium
TGATCTCCCTGGACCCGCAATGATTGCACTTTTGATTTGGAATTGGAATAAGACCAACCTGGACGGCAACGAACGGCCCGGTCGCCCTCAAACAGGACGAACCTTGCCCCATTGGCGGCGGGCGGTTCGTATGGATTTTTGCAGACGGGTGGCAAACAGGCTCAGGGAGAACCGCTCCATCACCGTGCGACGGGCCGCCTCTCCCATGGTGTGTGCCAGTGACCGATCCTGCAACAATTGTCTGCCCCAATGTCCCAGTTCCTCTGGATCATCGCTTAAAAATCCACTGACGCCATGGCGAATGGGCGAGGAGGGGTGACGGTTGCCAACCACGGGCAGACCCGCCGCCATGGCCTCCAGCATGGCCATGTTGTAGCCATCCTCCAGTTGCGGATTGGCGGTATGGAGAAAAAAGCGGTGGGATTGCAACAGGGATTTCAAATGGTCCCAATGGTCCGAGGGGGCCACCCCCGCCATCTCCGGGTTGTGCCCCACAATGCGCACCGGCATCCCCTGAAAGGCTCGGATGTGCAAGTCCCAATTAAGAATTTCCCGTTTTTGTTCAATCTGATTGGCCACGCGCAGACCGCAGGCCACCTCCCCGGACCAGGGTGGATAGGCCCCTGGATCCACACCACACGGCACAATATCGGACGCAAAACCCCAGGAACGCCCCTTCATCGGTGAAATGGCCACGGCATGTCCACCGATACGGCGCAAATAGTCCCGCAGGACGGTGCGCACCTCTTGGGGGGAGGAGGTTTCATGACCTTTGATGCGGCTTTCCAGGGTGTTGTGCAAGATCAGGATGCGCGGGGATGCCAAGGTTTTGACATCCAGCAAATCGGTCATGCTGTGGGTGATGAGGCAGTGATAGGGGGCCTGTTCGGCCAGAGCCTCTGCCAGGGAGATCAGTCGGGCATTGGCCGGTACCGGGCGGATGCGGGTATCCCAGGCCGGGGTATAACGACCTGGCAAACCGTCGATAATATCCAAACGGCACGGCAGCGCACCCAGTTGATGCACCCATGCCTCATGACAATTCAGGGTTAAAAGACGCAAGACGGCAGGAGCCATGGCGGTTTCGAGAATCGTGTGGGTGGAGAAGGATCGCCTCGACAATAGCAACAAAGGGCCGGACAGGCAACGTTTTTGCTGAAACGCGATCCTTTCGTTCCAGGGGGTGGAACAGGTATTGCGTAGTGCTACCGTGGGGTCGGTTGCGCCGACCGCTTCTGGTGCAGACTCTTTCTCCAAGGATGATCCAACTGGCCATGACCGATGCCTCGATCCACCCTTTGCTGGACCCTTTTCGCCGCCATTTGCAGTCGGAACAACGTCTTGCCGTGCGCACGGTTTCTGCTTATATGCACGATCTGTTTGTTTTTATGGCGTTCTGGCAACAGCACAAGGGGATGGAATTGACCCTGGAGCAGATTGCCCAAATGCGTCCGGCGGACATGCGCGCCTTTCTTGCCCAGGGGTATCGGGAGAAGTGGGCGCGGGCCACCTTGCAACGGCGCATTGCGGCGGTCCGTTCCTGGTTTCGTTTTCTGGAGACCGCCGGGCATATGGACCATAATCCGGCCAAATGGGTGACGACGCCCAAGTTGGGGTTGCGTCTGCCCCGTGCCCCCAGCGAAGAGGATACGGCCCGCCTTCTGGAGTGCCCCCCGCCCGTGCCGACCGAGCCGACTCAACCCGATTGGGTGGTGGCCAGGGACAAGGCGATCCTGGAACTGCTCTATGGTTCGGGGTTGCGTGTCAGTGAATTGTGTCAAATGAACCGGTTTGACATCAACCTGACCAGTCGGGAGGCGCGGGTGGTGGGCAAGGGCGACAAGGAGCGGGTGGTGCCCATCGGCACCCCCTGTGCCCAGGCCATCACCGATTATCTGGCGCGGCGGTCGCGGGCCATGCCCGACACCACGGCCAACGGTCCCCTGTTTATAGGTGTCCAGGGGAGGGAGGGGGAGAATCGACTCAACCCCCGTCAGGTGCAACGACTCATGCAGCATCGGCGGCGATGGCTCAATCTGCCCGAAAAGACCACCCCTCACGCCCTCCGGCACGCCTTTGCCACCCATTTATTGCAGGCCGGGGCCGATTTGCGTTCCATCCAGGAGATGCTGGGCCACGCTTCGCTCTCCACCACGCAGCGGTACACCCATCTGGATCAGGCCAGTCTGGTCCGGGTCTATGACAACGCCCACCCCAGGGCGAAAAGGGTAGATGCCGCTAAAAATCCTTGATTTTTAATCTGAATCTGTTTTAAAATCAAACAGGGAGGGTTGTTTTGTTGTCTGTATCCAAAAGGTACTGAAAAAGGAATGGCTGACCGGATTCTTGACACTGGCCTCGACACGACACGCCTGCTCAGGTTTACAATGGCCATTGTCCA
>CAIWLA010000510.1 GCA_903913345.1 uncultured Magnetococcales bacterium
GGGTCAGGGTCAAGACGTCCGGTTCGTCATCGACCACCAGGATGCGCCAGGGTTTGGCCCCGGTGCCGACACCGCCAGTGGCGGCCTTGCTGCCGTCACGAATAATTTTTTTGATCATTGGCCTCGCCTGTTACCGGTATTTCAATCAAAAAAGCCGTTTCCTGGCCTGGAATGCTGGAACAGACCATCTTGCCCATCAATTGGTTGCGTATAATATTGTAACAAATATACAAGCCCAGGCCCGACCCCCCGCGCCCCTTGGCGGTACTGAAAAAGGGCTCGAAGATGTGGTCCAACACCATGGGCTCCATGCCTTTGCCGTTATCCGAATACCAGATGACCAGCAGTTTGTCCGGTTTATCGACATATTGCAGATTGATGCGGATGGTACCCGCCCGTTGGCCGTCATCAAAACCGTGCTTGAAACTGTTCATCAACAGGTTGGTCAATACCTGTCCCAGGGCCCCCGGCTGACTCTCCACCACCCTGTCCGTGGGACAATCGATGACAATTTCCACCGCCGACCGCTTGAACATATGTTGCAAGGTTGACACCACATCCAGCATGAATTCATGCACGTTGAAGCGGCGGGGTTGTTCCGAGGTTTGATCCACGGAGGTGCGTTTGAAGCGGGCGACCAGATCGGCCACATTGCGCAAATTGCTGAGACACAGGTTGGACATTTCCCGAATCTTGAACATCACCCGATCCAGGGCATCGCCATCGACTTCATCGGCAGAGAGCAGGGTTTCCAGGCGATTGACATAGTCCGGCAGGGCGGAGATGGAGCCGACACCCACACCGATGGGGGTGTTGATCTCATGGGCAAAACCGGCAACCAGCCGTCCCAGGAGGGCCACCTTTTCGCTTTGGACCAGCTCATCGCGGGTGCGTTCCAACTGGGCGAGCGAGCGGCGCAGATCGGTATTGGACTGGGTGAGCAGCTCGGTCCGATTGGCCACCTGTTGTTCCAGGGTGCGGTTGGCCCGTTGCAACGACTCTTTCATGCGTTGCAGATGGCTGGCCAACACGCCGATTTCATCGCGGCCGCTCAAGGAAATATCGTGGTCATATTCGCCCTGGGCAATGGCGTAGGCCCGCTCGGTCAACTGTCGGATCGGTTTGAGAATGTTGCCATAAAAGATGGCGGACAACAGGCCGCCGGTGATCACCAGGATCAGGACCAGCCCGGCCAGCAAGGCGATGGCCAACTGGTCGGTGGCGTGCTGGTAGCGCACCCGCTCGCTGGTTCGCATCCGTTGGGTATCGACCCGCAGGGCGGTGATACCATCGGCGATGGCATCCCACAGAGCATGTATTTCATTGGTATTTTTCTGTATGGACAAGGCCAGGGAGGACAACTCCCGAAACTTGCCCTGATATTCGATCAGGCGGCGGGCGATCTCCTCCCGGTTGGCATCCTGGGATGCAAAGACCTCGGTCAGCAGGGACTGGACCCGCTGATGCAAGGCGACGATATATTCCTCCTCCAGCCGCAGCATGAAATCTTTTTCGGAACGGCGAATATTCAACAGTTGCAATCCCCACAGGGGATGGGTTTCCAGCAGTTGTTCGAC
>CAIWLA010000511.1 GCA_903913345.1 uncultured Magnetococcales bacterium
ACCAGGATACGCATTCAAAGACTCCCCTAAAACATTTCAAACCCATCCCCGTCATCCGCTGCGGATTCCGCGCCCAGTACGGAACCATGGGTTTTGCGCTCTCTGGCCATGGTGTAGAGGCTGGCCAGATCGGCGAACTCCTCGGCCAGATTGGAAACATCCCCTCCCAGGGCGTTCAAGACCGTTGCGCCGACCAGTTCCGGAAGCAACTCCTGGATGCGGCGATTGCTGTGTTCCACCCCCTTTTTGATATTTTCGTGAAAATCCATATCCGCCAACAGCATTTCAACCTGGACGATGATGGCCTGGGTTTCGCTGATAATATCGCTGAACAGGGCCAACACATCCCCATGGTCGGCCTCCATCTGTTGTGCCCGCAACGGGACGCGACGGAGGAGGGTGATCACCCGCATGATCCGGGGGGTGGACTGTTCCGAATAACTCAATCCAACATCCTGCAACTGAGCGGTCACATCGAGCAACTGACGACTCTGCACGGCACCTTCCTGCTGGATGCGCGCCACCAATTGATTGACAATCCCCGTCAGTGTGGCCACACGGTGATTGTTTTTGCACTCCAGGGTGGCCAGCAATTTTTCCAGACGGTGTGCGGTCAACACCAGCATCTCCAGGGCGCGCCGGGTCTGAAACAGGGTGTTTTCTGTTTTGGAAAAGTTGCGCAAAATCTCGATGGAAAAATTGTCGTCAAAGACACTCAGACGCAACAACGCACCCAACAGGTAAGAGAGATCGGCAATATTTTTTTCAAAGGAGATGGCCTCGTCGCGGGCAGAAACCATGGTTTCCTTGCGTTCACCAGCCACCCCTTCAATACGGGTCAGGTGTTGGTGCAGGGAGAGGACGGCGGCGACCAGATCCTTGCAGAGATCGTCCAGTTGTTCCATGGCAATGCGGGTGGCAATGACCGTCCACCGTTTGTCGGTATTTTTCAGTTTGGCAACGGCCAGGCGTTGTTCAATGCGTCCCATGGTGGCGATCAAATGTTCCAACCGCTGGGCGGTGATGTCATCCACCTGAATGTCCTGCATCATCTCGAATAAAATACGGCTGACCTGATTGGTTTGACCTTCCAGTTTTTCGCAACCGAGGCTCATGGTGTGGACCTGATCGGTCATCTGTTGCATGAGGGTGGTGGAACGGGATTTGAGGGTGGAAAAATAGTGCTCGGAGGTCTCCAGATCGGCGGACAGTCGGCGGGAAGATCCTTGCAACAGGCGGGCGGACTCCTGGGTGGAGAGAATGACCTCCCGGATCAAGGTGCGGATTTGTGACATCAAACCATCCACGATGGTACCCAGTGTCTGCCGTTCCAACTCGCAACCGATCTGCATTTTGACCTGATCGGCCATGGTCGGCAGGAGGGTATCCTGCTCCAGGTCCATTGCCCAGACCGTCATTTGTTGCAACCGCTCCTGGATGGTGAACTGCTGTCCGACCAATGTCTCAATCCCTTGCAGGACGGCCTTGGTCTCCTGGTCGATCCGGTGATAGTCCTCTTGCAACTGTTTGATCCCCAGACGGCCATCCTGGGGAGAGAGTCTCTCCTGTACGGAAAAGGCCTGGGTGGTGGCCGAGGCAAAACCGATGGACAGAAAGCTCATCTGCTCGGTGACCTGGGCAAACCCCGCCTTGCTGAGGCTTGACAGCTTTTCCAGTAGACCTTTTTGTTTTTGAAAACGGACAAAGGGGGTTGGCTCGGTATCCGGGGTGGTCATGGCGTCTCTCCATACGGGTGTGCAAGGGCAGCGTTGAATCAAGAAACCTCTCTCCGGGAGAGACTCTACCGCGTTATTGTCCTTGAGTAAAGCGTGATTGTGACCATTTCGACTCTCTTGCGCACTTTTGAGTGGTGTGGTATTTCCGGTCGTTCTGCGATTCCTTGACGATGGCCTCTTTCTTCGGCATGATGCGACGCCAGATTGGAAAGTCCCATCATCCTTGAACTTTTGCACGGAGTAAACAATCATGCCCGGACAGACCACACAAAGCCCAGCGGATATCATCTATACCGTTGTGGATGAAGCCCCTGAACTTGCCAGTGCCTCTCTGTTGCCCATCATTCGCGCCTTTACCAAGGTGGCTGGTATTACTGTTGGTACGAAAAATATCTCTCTGGCAGGACGCATTTTGGCCAACTTTCCTGACTATTTGGCCGAGTCCCAGAGGGTTCCAGACGATTTGGCCGAACTGGGGGAACTGGTTGTCAAACCGGAGGCCAATGTCATCAAGCTGCCCAATGTCAGTGCCTCCATTCCCCAGCTCAAGGCAGCCATTGAAGAGTTGCAGGGGCAGGGTTATGCCATTCCCAACTATCCCGACAATCCCACAACGGATGCGGAGAAGGAGGCCAGGGCACGCTATGACCGGATCAAGGGCAGTGCCGTCAATCCCGTCCTGAGAGAGGGCAACTCCGATCGTCGGGCACCCAAGGCGGTCAAGGCGTATGCCCAGAAAAATCCCCACAAAATGGGGGCCTGGAACCCGGATTCCAAGACCCATGTCACCACCATGAAGCAGAACGATTTTTGCTCCAATGAAAAATCCGTCACCATCGGCAGTGGTTCGGTTGGCACGGCGCGTATTGAATTTGTCAACAAAGCGGGGAAAGTCACCCCGCTGAAAGAAAAGCTGCCCCTGCTGTTGGGTGAAGTGGTGGATGGCACCTTCATGAGTGTCAAAGCCTTGCGCACCTTTCTGGCGGAGCAGATGAAAGAGGCGAAAGAGCAGGGGGTGCTCTTTTCCATTCACCTGAAGGCCACCATGATGAAGGTGTCGGATCCCATCCTGTTTGGCCACGCGGTGGAGGTCTATTTCAAGGATGTGTTTGACAAACATGCCCAGGTGCTGGCGGGTCTGGGTGTGGATTCCAACAACGGTTGGGGGGACGCGCTCAAAAAGATCCAGACATTGCCAGTCGACCAGCGGGCCGCCATCGAAGCGGATATCCAGGCCTGCATGGCCAAACAGCCGGATCTGTATATGGTCGATTCCGATCGGGGGATTACCAACCTCCATGTGCCCAGCGATATTATCATTGATGCCTCCATGCCCGCCATGAT
>CAIWLA010000512.1 GCA_903913345.1 uncultured Magnetococcales bacterium
GCATTCCGGTGATTTTTGTCACTGCCAAACAGGAAACGGAAGATGAGACGTTTGGCTTGGAATTGGGTGCTGTGGATTATATTACCAAGCCATTTAGCCCGTCCGTGCTCCTGGCTCGAGTAAAAACACACCTAGCGTTGAAAAAGGCACAAATACAGGCAGTGCGGGCCGCTCAGGCCAAAAGCCAATTTCTTGCGCATATGAGCCACGAAATCCGCACCCCCTTGAATGGTATTCTGGGGTTTGTCGACCTGTTGGCAAAGAGACCACAGGACGCCAAGTCGCGGCAATTTTTGGATATTATTCAACAGTCCGGGCAACATCTGCTGGCTGTCGTCAACGACATACTGGACTATTCCAAAATTGAAGCCAACAAGGTGAGCTTGGAGCACATAGCCTTCGATCTGAGAGAATTGCTGGCCAATGCCCTCAATCTGCTTTCCCTATCCGCCAAGAACAAGGAAATCGATCTCTCGTGGCAGTGTGCCGACGATGTTCCAACTGCTCTCGTGGGAGATCCAAACCGGCTACGCCAAATACTGTATAACCTGGTTTCCAATGCCATCAAATTTACCCAAAATGGCCGGATTGACCTGGATGTGGGCGTGGTGCGGAGCCTCGACGAATCCGTTATGGTGCAGTTTTCGGTTCGGGATACCGGGATCGGAATTCCAGCAGACCGGCTGCAAGCCCTGTTTCAACCGTTTGTGCAGGCAGACGCCAGTACCACCCGACAATTTGGTGGTACAGGATTGGGACTCTCCATCTGCCGTCACTTGGTGCGGCTCATGGGTGGTGAAATTCAGGTGGACAGCCAACCGGGAGAGGGCAGTTGTTTCCATTTTATCGTCCCCTTTCTCCGCTTGACCGTCCTGTCAGAACCTTCGTCCCCCATCCCTGCAGTGTGGGAATCCGCTGAGTCCTTCTCCAGGCCTCCCCATCTCCTTGTGGTGGATGATGTCGAAATCAACCGACTGTTTCTCAGTGAAACTTTACCCCTGTTGGGTATCCACTCTTTTGAACTGGCCAACAACGGACAAGAGGCTCTGGAACGGTTGCAAGAGCACTCCTTTGACCTTGTCCTGATGGATTGCCAGATGCCGGTGATGGACGGGTATGACGCCACCCGTGCCCTGCGCTGTCGGGAGCAAGCAGAGGGGAAGGCACGGCGCACACCGGTGATTGCTTTAACGGCTGGTGCCACGGAGGATGACCGAGCACACAGCCTCGCGGCGGGCATGGATGACTTGTTGACCAAGCCGGTGCGGAGCGAGGAACTGAGGTCTGTTTTAACCCGTTGGCTGAGGGCCACCACACTCCCCGCCGAATCAAAGCCGACCGCTCATCCAGAGGAAAGGCCGTCAGAGGCAGAGACGACTTCCTCCGATTTTCCAGTGAATGAAGCGGCCTTTGATGTAGAGTATCGCGCAATGGGAAAAGAGCGCGTCGGCAGGCTTGTCCGTGCCTTTTTTCAGGACATGACGCGAAACATGGAGGCACTGCGGGCCGCCGTGCAGGCGCGGGATGCCATAAAAATAGATCGGGCGGCCCACGCCCTTAAAGGGTGTTGCGGGGTGGTATACGCCACGCGTATGATTCAGCAGTGTAAGGAGATGCAGTCCATGGGGAGGTCCGGTGCGCTGCAAGGGGTCACCAGGTTGTTGGAACAGTTGGAGGAGGAGGGTACGTTGGTCCAGGAGACTCTGGGAAAGAAACAGGAGTTGAGCAGTTGATCGGGGAAATAAAATAATGAAGATTTTGATTGTAGAAGATCAGCTGTCAATCCAGGAAAAATTGCGCTTCGTCCTTGAAGAGTACGGTAGCATCGACACCGCCGATAACGGCAGGCTGGGTGTTGAGGTTTTTTGTGGAGCCATCGACAACCGATCGCCCTACGATCTGGTTTTGATGGATATTCAAATGCCGGAAATGGACGGCCAAGCCGCTTTGAAAAAGATGCGCCACGCGGAAATAGAGGCCGCCAAATCCCGTACAAAGAAATGTACGTTGGCTTTTATTATCATGGTGACCTCCCTGGAGGATCCTGCCCATCTCATGGAGGCGTATCTCAAAGGAAGGTGCAACGGCTATCTCACCAAGCCGGTTGATTCCAATGAATTGCTCACCAAATTAAGGGAACACGCCCTGATCCCATAGGATGGACCGTTCAGTGAAGCGGGCGGGCCAAACGGGTGTTTAGCTGCCGATGGCATCTTCGCCCCTTACTGCCGGACGGGGCATTCAGCAATGCACCGGAGACGCGGAGTCATAACCGTCGGGTACTGGATGCCCAATCACCAGATGCAAGACAGTGCATAGACAAAAT
This sequence comes from uncultured Magnetococcales bacterium, assembly GCA_903913345.1. Classification (GTDB taxonomy): domain Bacteria; phylum Pseudomonadota; class Magnetococcia; order Magnetococcales; family Magnetaquicoccaceae; genus Magnetaquicoccus. The sequence goes on from CAIWLA010000512.1 coordinate 2,327, forward strand.
CTGGTTGACCGGCCATGAAGGAACGGGTACGCTCCATCAAATACAATCTGTTTGGCTGCTTTCAGAGGGGTTCGGCGGGATGATCGTCCATGGTTGATACCAATCGCAATTCTGACTCGGTTTACCACCGCTTTTTCTCCGATCCAGAGACGGTGGTTGATTTGCTGGAACATTTCCTGGATCCCGCCATGCTTGCGGAACTTGACTTGTCGCGGATGAAGCGAGTGAACATCAAATCCTCTCGGATGAAGCGGGTGAATGCCAAGCTCACCGCCGAGACTGGACAGCGAAGACGGGGAGATGTGGTGTGGGAAATTCCCATCCGTGCTGGCGGCAGTCTGTTCATACTTTTGATTATGGAGTTTCAGTCCAAAGTTGAAGGTTGGATGGTGCTGCGTCTTGATGTCTACACCGGCCTGCTTTACCAGCAATTGGTAGATGAGCGCAAATGGAAGCCTGAAGACGGCTTGCCCCCAGTCCTCCCCATCGTCATCTATAATGGAGAACCCAGATGGGGTGCATCCACCAACTTGCGGGATCTGATCCGGTTGCCTGAGGGGTCTCCGTTGTGGGCATATCAGCCGGAAATGCGGTACTTCCTGATTGATGAGGTGCGTTTCCCAGAGGAGGTATTGAAAGGCATCCAAGGCCTGACGGCGATTTTCTTCCGGATAGGGCACCCACGCAGTCCAGAGTCGATTTTGGATTCCAGCCATGACTTGGTGGAATGGTTTGCAAAGCATCCAGACGGTCCGCCGTTGAAACGATTGTTCCGAGAATTGTTGGTCGCAGGTTTGAGGCGACTCAAGGGGCCGAAGCCTCTCCCACCTATTCCTGAAGAGCTTGAGGAGGTAGTACACATGTTGGCAACACACGTCGAAAAATGGACGAAGGACATTGAATACCGGGGACGCCAAGAAGGCGAGGCCACGATGTTGACCCGCCAGTTGCAACGCCGATTTGGCAACATACCTGATTGGGCCAGTGAAAAGATTGCCAAGGCTGAACCTCCTGTTTTGGAGGAGTGGAGTCTCCGGATATTGGA
>CAIWLA010000513.1 GCA_903913345.1 uncultured Magnetococcales bacterium
ATCCATTTGACCTCCCTGGTTCCCATGTTTCAGGCAACCGCCATCCTGCTGATTGAACAAAGCAAAACCAAAGTGGTCTCCATCGAAAATGTCTATAGCGCGGATTATGGTTCCCAGAGCTATATGCAGACCCAGATTGAATTGATGAAGAGTCGCCATCTGGTGGAAGAGGTTGTTCGCCAGGAACACCTGGATTTGGCACCGGAATTCAATCCAAAGGGTCAGAAAAAACCGCGTCGCTGGTTGCCGGAGAATTGGATTCCCAAGTGGTTGCAGGCCTATCTGCCACCCATCCCCGATGCCGATCCGGTCGCCGAGGCCAAACCGGCCAATCCCGAAGCGGATGAAGCCCGTTTTGCCTCACTGGTCGATACCGTGAATGGACGCATCAGCATTGCGACGGTTCGCAACAGTCAGTTGGTCAATCTCTCTTTTGTATCGGAATCCCCGGAACTGGCGGCCAAAGTGGCCACCACAGTGGCTCAGGTCTATATCGACCAGATGTTGGAAGCGCGGTTGAAAATGACCCAAAGCGCGGGCAACTGGTTGATGAAACGACTCGAAGGGTTGCGTCACGGACTGGAGGATTCCGAGCGCAGGCTCCAGGAATACCGATCCAGTGCCAGCATGTTGGGATCCACGGAAGAAGAGAGCATGGAGACCCAGTTGTTGTCTTCTCTCAATACCAAACTGATGCAGGCACGCTCACAACGGACCGAGTCACAGGTGCGTTATGAACGATTTCAGGCCCTCATGGAAGAGTACAAGGACAAGCTGGAGGAGTTGCCTCTCAAGGACAACCCCATGGTGGACAACCTCTTGAAGGAGGCATCGAAAGTCAGCCTGCAACTGTCTGAATTGTCGGGTCGTTATGGGGAAAAGCACCCGCAGATGATTCGTGCCAAGACCGAGTTTGAGGACATCAAAAAAAAAATCCACCAGGAAGTAAGCCGTGCCATTGCGGCCTCGAAACATGAATATGCCATCGCCGTCCTGCAAGAAAACAAGGCCGATCAACAATTGACGGAGCAGAAGGAGCGGTTGCAGGAATACCAGAAAAAGGCCTTCGCCCTCGGCAATATGGAACGGGATGTCCAGGCCAACCGACAATTGTATGAGTTGTTCCAGAAGCGTTTCAAGGAGACCGGCGTCAGCGAAGGGATGGAACCGGAAAATGCCCGCATTGTCGATCCGGCCAAACCGCCTCGAGCCAGCTTTACGCCCGACAAACGCAAAACCTTGACCATGGCCCTTGTGGTGGGACTGGTGTTCGGCATTTTGCTGGCCGTTCTGCTGGAAAGCATGGACCGCACCATCCAGAATCCGGAAGATCTGGAGTTGTCCATCGGTCTACCCATCCTGGCCACCCTGCCCAAGCTGTTGGCCGCTGCGCGGCGACCCATCTCTCCAGAGGGGATGATGATCAACCAGCCCCGATCGCCTTATGCCGAGGCCATCCGCGCCATCCGCACCAGCCTGATATTGTCACTGGATCGTCCCCCACAGGTCATCACGGTCACCTCTTCCACCCCACAGGAGGGCAAGACCACCGTCTCCATCAATCTGGCCCGTGCCTTTCACCTCTCTGGAGAACGGGTCTTGTTGATAGAGGCCGATATGCGCAAACCCAGGATGAATCTCTATTTCAATCTGGAACTGGAAGGCAATATCAATCAACTGCTGGCCGACCTGAATCGGTGGAACGATGACGGGGATGCGGCACCGGTGCTCGCGACGACAGGCCCACCCTCTGCGGAAGAGATTCAAGCGGTCCGCCAGGAGATCACCCAGGCGCGGGATGGCATACACCTGCTCATCTGCCAGACCCATCAGACCAATCCGAGCGAGGCATTGGCCTCCAAAAAGTGGCAGCGGATCATGGCCGTGGTGCGCCAGGAATACCAACGGATCATCATTGACTCGCCGCCGGTATTGGCGGTCACAGATGCCCGCATCCTCGGCACCCAATCGGACGGTGTGGTGTTCGTCGTCATGGCGGGCAGAA
>CAIWLA010000514.1 GCA_903913345.1 uncultured Magnetococcales bacterium
GAAGCCCTTCCCAAGTACTGCGTCAGAATTCAATGCCAGTGCACGTAAATGGGTGTGTTATTTTTTGGGAGTTGCCTGACGTGGGTGCTGTCATATTGGCTGGCATCCCGCGCCAGGGTGGCCTGCTCGCTCTCTGCCCCCAAGAGCATGATATCCAGCACGGTCATCACGGATTGGCTGCCCAGATCGATCCCCGGCCCTTTCGATGCCTCTTCGAGATGTTCCCGGGGTACCTTGCCCTGCAGGCTGTGCTGAGTCAGCGCGAACGCCTTTCCTTCATAGCCGACGGTGATCTGCTGGGTGGCACTCCCCGGCGCACGGGCGGTTTTCACCAATCGAAAGGCCGTCTGGTCGAATTCGATTATTTTGCCCGCCCGCGACGGGACCGGGACGCGGGGAAACAGGACATCCCCCACCAGGTCCGCGTTTCGGTAACCGATAGAAACGGTAGTCAAGATCGGATCGACGATCCGTGTCTGACTGAGAGTCATGGTCATAATAATACTTCCTTTCCGGTTATCGCCGGAGCAAAACTTGAATGGTGAGTCCCGCACCGGAGGCCGCCTCCATGGCGTCTCCGAAGACAAACTCCGGCGAATCACCGCCGGTCAACACGGCCCCGTTGGCCGCCGAGGAGGTGACGGCCGTGGCCCCGGTGCCCACCGCCAGGCGGCCGGTGCTCGGGATGGCCCGTCCTTGGCTGTCGGTGATCAGGGAGGCCCCCAGGGTGATGGCGGCCCCGGTCTTGATCAGCGCGATCCCGTCAATCTGCACGCTCATGGCATCGCCGATGGCGGCATCATAGATGGCCACCCCGATAACCTTCTCGCCCTGGACGGTGGCCTGCGCCCCGTTAAACTTGACCAGGCTGCGCTGGGTGACGGTCCCGGTAGCGATCAGGGTGAGGCAACAACACTGCAGCTCGGTGATGCTCATTGCACGGCCCCCTTTTCAATCATCCGTACCGCGTCGACAAAACCCACTTTATGCGACTCGGCATAGGCCAGGGCACGCTGGCAGACGTCGCCCCGATCGGGATCGACCGTAAAGCCGGATGGCACATCGATCCCGACGGCCACCGTCCCTCCCTCCGGCTTGACGTGCTCGCCAAACAGGATTTGCCGGGGCAGTGACTCCAAAAACCCTTTCAGCCAACTCCCGGCGGGCGTCTGGACCTCTTTTCCCTCCTCGGCAAAGGCAATCTGGCCCGCATCGTCCACCTGCTCCATGAAGGCGGTCAGCGGTGCCCGGTGACGCGGCAGGAGTTTGCCCGCTTTGACCAGGCTATCGACAAAAACGGCGTTCTCTTTGGCGTGGGTGGCCCGCACTGTGGCGTTGAATTTTTGCTCCTTTTCCGCAAAAGCGGCCTCCTTCGCCCGGAGATCTTTCTCCGCCTGGGCCAAAACGGCCTCCACGTCAGGCGGCAGTGTGGGTGTGGGGTCTGGCATGGTTTTTGGCTCCTTGATGGGTGACACCCCTCCGTCCAGGAGGGGTGCCGGGTTGTTGGAAAGGGGTACTCCTGAGCTTTTAAGGTGTTCGGTAAACTCCACCGTCACCACCCCTTCTCTCTGGTCTGCGTCGGAAAAAGCCGCATTGCCCAAACCTTTAAGGGCGGGCGGTTGCGCGCCGAGAAAACCGACGTGCCGCAAATAGAGGTTGCCCGGCGTGGGGTTGGCGGGAGCGGAGGGGGTATAAAAACTGGCGGACAATTTGTTGTACCGCCCTGCATTGACCATTTCTGCAAAGGCGGGATCCACCTGGTCTGGCGTGGCCAACATGCGGCCCCCGGTAAACGCCAGGCTGCTCACCCAGCCCCAGGCCGGATCGTTGGTGACCGGATGGCCCACCACGAGGGGTGCCTGGTGCAACGCCGGACTGTAGGCGGCCGCACAGGCCGTCAGATCGGACTCGGTGAAGGTCAGAGTGGTACCGTGCTGATCGGTATGGGTTCCGGGCTTGAAAATATACAGCGGGGTGAGCGTGTTGGGCATGTCGTGCCTCGTTGTGGGTGATGGCCATCAGTACGATGGCCACACCTTACAACGAAGGAGAGGGGGATTTCACCCGGAAGGGCTTCACGTTGTGGGGGGGGGTGGAGTGAAATTATGTGGCAGAGGATCCTGCGGGCACGCAGGAGACGATCTCGGCGTTGGAGATTTGCCCATCGACACTCTTGGCGTTGATTTCCAAGCGCACCAGCTCGCGCCCCCACTCCGCGTTTTGCAAGGCGTCTTGCATGTCTGTGGATATGTAGGTGTTGGGCAGCAGGGCGGTAATGGTTTGGCCGTCTTCCACACCTTTGACTTTCAAAGTGAAACAATCATTTTTTGAAGCATCCACTTGCAGGATCCGGTAAATTCCGTCTGTGCGCACAGGCAGAGATGTCTTGCGCGGGTTGCGGGTCAGATGGGAAACCTCTTCCTGGCCCATTTTGATGCCCCCCATATTCACTGCGTCTCCAGGGCGCATAACGGTCAACAGTCGTCGACGATTTTCGTCTACCCCCTCCTGGATCAAGACCAGCCGGTCATCCATCTTCATGGCTTGAGCAAAGACTTTCATACGCTCTGTTTCCTGTTCGGACAATGTGGCCTCTTTTTCAAACAGCGCGATCTCTTTCTTGAAATCCATCTCGGACAGTGCAATCTTTTCCCGGCTTTGAACCCAGATTTTCCACATCATAACACTACCATAAAGGAGCGCGATACCCAGAATGATGCCCGTTGAGTGGGTTTGGTCGATAGGCATTAAAACACCTTTCAAAAGCTCGTTGAACGAACCGCTGGCCGCTGCATCCACAATGCTGGATCCTGGCCTGATTCGCAAGAAGATCTCAAGCTGACTCTTTTCCTCCTTGCTCAGTCTGACCCCCTGATCACCGTACTTCATCAGCGCGTATGACCGGTAAATTTCGCGTTGCAACTCCAGCACCGGTTGCAACATGCGCGCCGGGATGGTCTCGTTCCAGGATGGGCCTGTAAAGCGCAAAGTGATGGTTGGCCAATCCTGAAACTCGATTTGCACTTCAGGGCCTAAAAGCCTGCCTTCCGTGATTTCCGTCAACAACCGCCAGGCATCTTCCTCGGACGCGATCAAGACTGTGCTGGTCATACCGTTATTCCCCAATAAAATTCTTATTGTGTGACTGTTTTTCAGTACCCGAAACCGAAACGCAATCCAGCCATGATTTCATGGGCATTGTCATCTTTTTCAAGGCGAATACCATTTTCATCGCTGGAGTGGATCCCGACATATCGATACCCGACGTCGCCAGAGACTGTCTTGGTGAAATCATGCGAGAATCCACCCCCATACTGATACGCGAAATTGTTTTCATGGCCGGACGTTTGCACGGTTCCGAAAGACGCGTTGATGTCCGATCTCGCCATGCCGATTCCACCCATCAAATACGGTCTCAACGTCCAGTCGACAGGGAAGTCATAGTAGGCATTTCCCATCAAAGACATAACCTTTGAGTCACCATTTGAGCTGAAGGATGTTGTTCCTAAAGTCAGGTTATTGACACCAAATTTCCGATAAGATCCCTCCAACTCCAGACGCAGATCTTTATGAATCCAGAAACCCACAGCAACAGATTCAACCTCTGCGCGGTCAAGCGATTCCCTTGCTATGGCCCCTGTACCCGGCGTTACGGACCCAACCCTGTCATCTGGAAACGAACCACCGGCTTTTACACTGACATAAAAAGGTCCGGCAGCCACCCACCCTCGTGCCGTTTTGGAATCGGGTTCTCCTGCCTGAACATTGGCAGCAACGCACAACAGCAACAGGACGACAGAAACAACGCCAAACGGCTTTTTCATTAAAAATCTCCTTGCCATGCAATCTGTGAGCGCAAAATAGCCTGACGGCACCACGCCGTCAGGCGGTAAACCAAAAGTCTACCTCGATTCTTTTAGCAATAAGATCTGTGCCTTGTCAAAGTCTTTTTGCCGCAAATCCTGAATTCTCCGCACCCCCAGGTTCGCCCGCAGGTTTGCCTATATTTTTTGGCGTGATTGATCCGTGCGTTTCACCGCCTGGTCGGAACCCCCGCATTTCGTGAAGCACTTCCTGCAGCAACCCACGTCCCATTCTTTGTAGGATGTGGATAGATTCGGCGAACGAACCGACGAGGCTGGAAAATTTGACTATCAAATCAACCACAAACAAAAAAAAAGGAACATCCAAATGCCTGACATATCGCAAGACCAACCCGAACAGAC
>CAIWLA010000515.1 GCA_903913345.1 uncultured Magnetococcales bacterium
CGCGCAAACAGTGACCACGCCCGATCCCTTTTGCAGTATATGGATGCGAATTCCTTGTCTACCCGGCAACTGCAAGGCTTGTGGCATCACTATCAGCAATCGGGAGATGCCGTTCGCCAGAAATTGATGGAGACTCCTGAGCTTTTTTTCAAGAGCCTGCGTGTCTTGGAAATGGAACAGCAAAATCCTCCTCTTGAGGAAAGCCCAGAAGAGACATGGGTTCGGCAAACCCAGATCATCGGCCATATTCTGGAACGATTACTGAGTCTGTCTCCGCGCATTTTTGTTCCAGGATTGCCCGACGGTCTTTTGTCGCATTTGCGTCGTCCAGTTCGGCGTTTGGATGGACTCTTGAGTCAATTAAACCTACAAATTCAGGAGTGTTCCCATCATGCTCAGTCAGGAACTGCATCAGACCATTCGGACACTGCACCAACAGGGGATGCCTCTACGGGAAATTTGCCGAACCCTGAAAATCTCCCGCAACACGGCACGGAATCACCTGCGCCAGGCACAAGAAGAAAACGCCGCGCCGATATTTTCCCAAGCGCATCAACAAATTGTTCCCCTCCTGCCGGATTTATTCCAAAGGTGCAAGGGCAACGCCATCAGAATCCAGGAGATTCTCCGAGATGAGCATGGTCATGAAGTGGCCTATAGCTCTCTTACCCGCATGTTACGTATGGAAGAACTGCGGGAACAAAAACGACGGGTGGGCACCTACCTCCTGGAGCCAGGGGAGGAGATGCAACATGACACATCTCCACACCGGTTTCTTTTGGGTGGCAAGGAGGTGACCGCCCAGTGCGCTACTCTGGTAATGGCCTATAGCCGACGCATCTACCTCCGCTATTTTCCTCGTTTTACTCGTTTCGAGGTCATGGTCTTTCTGAACGACGCTTTCCGTTTTATGGAAGGGGTTTGTCCACGTTGCGTTATCGACAACGGTAGTGTCATTGTCGCCGGTGGTAGCGGATCGAATGCCAGGATCGCCCCGGAGGTAGAGGCCATGGGCCGTGCCTTCGGTGTCGTCTTTCAGCCCCATCGCGTCAACAATCCAGATCGCAAGGCACGGGTAGAACGGCCTTTCCATTATGTGGAAAACAACTTTCTTGTCGGTCGTACCTTTGCCGATTGGGATGATCTCAATCGGCAAGCCCTGCAATGGTGTCGGGAATACGCCAACCAAAAGGTCAAAAAAATCCTGGGAATGAGTCCAGAGGCGGCTTTTCTGATGGAAAAGCCGTTTCTGGTATCCTTGCCGACCTTTATTGCACCGGTTTTTCGGGTCGAAAACCGGATTGTGGATGTGGAAGGGTACGTTAACTTTGAAAATAACCGCTACTCGGTCCCGGATCGGTTGATTGGAAAACAATTGGAAATTCATAAATATTTTGAACGAATTCGCATTCTCTGGCAGGGAAAAATGGTGGCGGAACATTTGCGTTCGGCAGATCAAAGAGGGGGGCGGATTACCACACCGGGACATCATCTTTCTTTGGATCGTCATCGCCTTTTCCAGGGACCACCAGAAGAGGAACGCATGTTAACCGATTATCACCCAG
>CAIWLA010000516.1 GCA_903913345.1 uncultured Magnetococcales bacterium
AGGAGGTTCTGGAACGGACACCCATTGCTATCGAGAACATAACCAACAAACTCCCGCAGGGGTTCCCCATGAGGATTGCCGAGTCTATTCTTGGTGGATTGCGAGGCTCTGCTGCGCTGCTTGATCGCATGCCGCCGAGGTAGGCAGCATAGATCCTGTTTTTACCGTGAGGAACGGTTCCTCACCCTGCCGCCTCCTAGCCCAACAGTTTCTTGATCGCCGCCTTGATCGCAGCAAATCGCTCCGGGTCGATATTTGCAAGGTCAATTCGAACACTTCGCTTTTTCCCATTGAACGCAAGCTTACCCATCTGTCCACCAGAGCCTTTTACTATTTCGTCATTTTTGAGCATGTGAGGAACGGTTCCTCGCCCTGAAGTCAAACGCTTAAAAACCACTCCCGAAGTGGGACGCGGCGACTCGCTCTGTATTGCCTTAGCCACACTAAGCACGTAATCCGGATCCTTTTGAATAGCGCCAACAAGGTCGCCCACCCAGCGGTATTGCAAGTCCAGTGGACTCTCGAACGCGTTCAGCACATCGACTGGCAATCTGGCTAGAGACAAGGCCTTGTTAAGTTGACTTTGATCGATCCCGACCTCCTCAGCCAACCGTCGCGCCGATGAGAACAGTCCGGCCTCCAGCGCCTTGCAATACATCGCACCGATCTCAAAGGGTCTTAGGTCCTTACGTTGGCGATTTTCCCTATCCATTTCGATGAAGAGATGCTTTTCATCTAGGTCGTCGATCACTGCCTGAACATCAATGCCGAGTTCTAGGCACGCTTGATGGCGGCGATGACCAAACACAATTTCGTACTTCCCGGATTCATCCTTCAAATGGCGAACCTTAATCGGCTGAACGTTGCCACCCTGGGATCGGATATCTTCCTTCAGTCCATCAAACTCTGGGCCTACAAACGAAAGCTCGTGGCGGTTCGCCCACTTGCTTCGAACGATACGCTTCGGATCGAGAAGTTTTGTCGCCAAACTGCCCTGGAACTCTTCTAATTGCTCTTTGAGATGAACCGCTTCTTTGATCGCAGAAGACTGTCGGTCAGTAAACTGAGCCATGGCACCGATTGCGGTTTTTGGTTTGGCACCCTCCGCCCTCCCCGCCGAATTCGAGGCCGGCGTGATAGGGCCACGTGGTGCAAGTACGAAGCTGGCTTTGGCGAGCAGTTTCTTTCCCATAAGTGTCCCCTATCCTCAGATTGATTTTGTTGACTTGGTCGCCTCGGCCTGTTTGTCCCAAGCGGCACGAATCGAACTTTCAACGTATCCAACAAACTGGTCATATGCGTCCCTGGCCCGTTTGAAGGTTCTCGCGTTTCCGTCATACTTTTGAATGTCATAGACAGTCGAGATTTCAGCGCTTGCACTGCTTGTCACCGCGGTTTTTGGAATCTCAACCGGTAGGACTTTCTCTTTATACGTGGCCTGAATCCAAGTCCTTACGATGTCGCTTGTCGACTCGGCAGAGTCAACACGCGACAACAGCACATGGATGAAATCAAAATCTTTATCCAGGCCTCGCTTAGTGAGCATCTCGCTGCTCAGTTCAGAGAACAGGTTCCAGAACTGACTGGCCGACGCGTAGTCAAGTGCATTCGGCGGCAGGGGCATTACAAGGCCATTACTGGCCATAATCGCATTGATCGTGATGTAACTCAGGCTCGGCGGGCTATCAATGACAATCACGTCATATTCGTCGCGCACGTCATCTATCCCCAAATTGAGCACATTCCAAAATTCAAACTTAGGCTCCTGTGTTTGACGAGCGGGGAGGGCGAATTCTGCTCCAAACAAACAAGGCGCAGCTGCCACCAAGTCGATTCCGTTCCAATAGGTCTGTCGAATGGCGTAGCGGATCGACGTCTCTTCACCAAGGGCTAAGGGAAGAATTGTGTCTTCCTCAGAGATCTCCGCATCCGGCAAAATTCCGAACAATGTGGTGAGCGATCCCTGCGGGTCTGTGTCGATGACAAGCACCTTATGGCCAAGCAAGGAGAGGCCTTGTGCCAGGGTCATCGCCGTGGTCGTCTTGCCGACGCCACCCTTGAAATTCGAGATCGTAATCGTGATGGCTTCCGCACCTTTTGGTCTAAGCTTATCTTTGCGATATGAACGGATCCACGTACGGGCCTCACTAAGCGTGAACTCTCGACGGCTACCCGTTGTGTTGAGGTTGCCTTGTGGCAAGTCGCCTTTAGCCATTCTGTGGATGATCGAGCCCTTTTCTACCCCACAATAGGTTGCAAGCTGACTCAAGTGGATAGACAATTCTTTTTTCCGAGATGTTGGGTTAAGCATCGCTGCTCGAACTTGATCCATCATTTCGGCTGAGAGTGCCGCCTGATCTGCGATGTCCTTGAGATTGATCGACGGCTTGCTGATATTCTTTGCGGTTGCCATGAAATTCCTTGCATTGAGCGGACGGTGAACATTTTACGGAATTTGCTATGAATAGCAAATCCTGGTCAACGAACCTCTATTTGCCAAATTTTGATGCCCGTCATTCCTGTTTTTTCTCCGGAGAGAAGTGGCCGTGGGTTTAGCAATTGGAATACCTTTACTTCCTTTAATACCTTTAGACACCTAATTCTCTCTTTAAATCAATACCTTACGCCTACTCAAGTGTGTGAATACAGGTGGACACGTGAGACTTTTCGGGACTCAGCGGGAGTGAATACAGGTCAGAAGGTGAGCTACTACGGGGCTATAGGTGAGTGAATACAGGAATTTCCCCGTTCCCGGCATCCTTTCGCCTTTCGATGATCAGTAAACCCAGGTCACAAAAACTGGACCGGGCCCATTTCTCCCTCAGTCCGTTGAATTCGACTGCTATATGTGAGCTTTTTCAGGAGTCCTACATGCTTGAGTCGCTGCACGGTAACGGTGAAAACATCTATTTCACGTGAGAGTTTTCAGGAACTTGTGGTTTTAGAATCAAGATAAACATGTGAAATTCATCTTTCACACATGTACC
>CAIWLA010000517.1 GCA_903913345.1 uncultured Magnetococcales bacterium
TGGTGCGTGATCCCCTGGGGGTAAAACCGCTATTCTATTGGCGCGGCCCGGATGCCATCGCTTTTGCATCGGAACCTCTGGCCATGTTCGGTCCCGTGATCCCCATGCCAGAACCGGATGCCGTGGATCTGGATACCTATTTTACCTATAATTATATTCCGGCACCGGGTTCGGGTCTCCAGAATGTCCGGCAAGTACCCCCAGGCCATTTTCTGTCTATTTCTGCCCAGGGGGAAAAGCAGGTCCGTTACTGGCAGTTGACCTGTCAACCCGAACCTGTGCCCTGGAATACCACCCTGGTGGAACAATTTCAGGAGCTGGTCAACCAATCCGTTGCCAGTCAACTGGTCTCGGACGCCCCTTTGGGCCTGTTTCTTTCCGGGGGTCTTGACTCCACGACGATTGCCTTGGCCACCCAGGCGGCGGGACACAGGCCAACAGCCTATACCCTGGGCTTCAAGCAAACCCACTTCAATGAAGTCCCGGCCGCGACGGCCTTTGCAAAACATGTCGGCCTTTCCATCCAAACCGTGCCATTTTCTTGGTCAGAGACCGATATTCTGGCCACTCTGGGGGCCATGCGGGAACTGCTGGCCGATGCATCCTGTTTCCCCATCCATCAATTGGCCCGCTTTGCGCGCCAGCACGCCACGGTCATTCTCTCTGGAGATGGCGGAGACGAATTGCTGGCCGGTTATAATACCTACCCGGCTGGTCAGTTGACTCCATGGATTCGGAGAGTTCCGCTGGTGTTGCGCCGCGCACTGCGCGCGATGACACCCTATCTGTCGGCTGACCAGCACCGTTACAGTCCACGCCTGGTGTTGGAACGTCTGTTGGACGCGGCATCGGCTGGCCCAGGCCGGGATCATGCCTCATTCCGGCGCATTTTTTCCGATACCCTCAAATACCGTTTGTATCATCCTGATTTCCTCTCGGCGGTGCGCGATGCCGATCCCGTTGGCCACTATGCCGAGCGCATGGCCGACCTTCCGCCAGAACGTTCCCATCTGACGGCCTGCCAGTATGCCGACCTGCACCATTTTTTACCCAGTGTACTGGCCAAGGTGGATCGCATGAGTATGGCCAATGGCCTGGAAGTGCGTGTTCCGCTACTCAATCGGGTCTTGGTGGAATTTTGTTTCCAATTGCCGGATGCCGCCAAACGACACGGTGGTCATGGCAAACGTATCATGCGGGATCTGCTGGCCCGACAGGTACCGAGGGGACACATGGACCAGCCAAAAGCGGGATTCTTGCCGCCGGTAGATGGCTGGTTCAGGCAACCCGGCCCCATGGCTGTCGTGTTTCGACAGCATCTGGACTGGGCACACTGCCACCATTTGGGCTGGTTGCGGTGGCACGAGGTGGAACAGATCTGGCAGGAACATCAAAGGGGCCAACTCAATGTGGGTTTTGCCTTGCTCGGCATTCTACAGTTTATCAATTGGCACAAGCAGTGCCATTCGGACAGGTAAAATGGCCCCCGAATCAGTCTGGATGCCCGCGTTTGGTGCCCAGCAGGGTATAACTGACCCCCTGATAAGGGCGGATGGAGATGGAGTCCGGTTCGAACCGTGTGGCGTTAAACCAGGCATCACACGTGGCCCGGGTCGTGAAATGGGTTTGCGGCGCATTGAGTTTATCGAATACATTCAGTGTGTTGCGCGCAAATGAGAGCTTCCGGAAATTGATAAAATATTCGTAATATGGAAGGTTTTTGCAGAACGGAAACCGGTAGATGGTATGGACCGGGAGATACAACACAGCGGTCAGCCATTGCGAAACCACCCTCAGCCAGGGTTTGGGCAAAAACCGGAAAAAAATTTTTCGCAACGGTTCCACCCCGAAGCGGACCAGTGCATTGCCCTCGGCACTATAGGTCCAGAGGATCATGAGACCCCCTGGTTGCACGTGTGCATAGAGATTTTCAAACGTCCGGTCTGGATCCAATGGCACTTAGATAGGATATTTCTTTTCAATTTCAAAAGGGTGTGACATCGGCCCTCTGATGGTGCATGGTTAATGGAATCCAA
>CAIWLA010000518.1 GCA_903913345.1 uncultured Magnetococcales bacterium
ATATTGAAGAACCTTGCAACGCTCGGTTTGGAGTTCGATGTGCTGACACTGCTGCCACCTCCCATCTCCTGCATATGTCAAGCATCAGAAAACTTGAACATCGAGTAGTAGGTCTTGAAGGAGGCCAGGATCTCCTCTGGTTCGTTGATAAAATCGAGGACGAAGGTGGTATCCTTGCCCGGATGGGAACGGTTCAGACGGGAGAGGGTCTGCACCGCCTGGATACCCGCGAGCCGCTTGTCCACATACATGCCGCACAACAGCGGTTGGTCAAAGCCGGTCTGGAACTTGTTGGCCACCAGCAGAATCTGGTACTCCTCCGTGTCAAAGGCCCCCCGGATGTCACGCCCTTTCAGGTTTGGATTCAGTGTTTTGCTGGTCTCGGTGAAGGGGTCTGGACCAGACGTTTGGTCAATCACCTCGCCAGAGAAGGCCACCAGGGTGTGGATCCTGTAGCCAGACTGCTGGATATATGCGTTGATGGCCAACTGCCAGCGCACCGCCTCTTGACGGCTGCCGACCACCACCATTGCCTTGGCCAGACCGCCCAGCAACGGCGCGACATTTTCCCGGAAGTGTTCCACCACCACCTGCACCTTCTGGCTGATATTGTAGGGGTGCAGACGCACCCAGCGCATGATGCCCTTCATGGCCTCGCCGCGCTCAACCGCCTTTTCGTCCCACTCCTGGCCGTCATGAGCCAGTTTGAAGGCCAGCTGGTACGGGGTATAGTTTTTCAAGACATCCAGGATGAAACCTTCCTCGATAGCCTGACGCATGGAATAGACGTGGAAAGGGGCGGGCAGATTGGTCTGACTGGCCGGTTGAGTCGGGTCGGGGCGGCGTCCGAATATCTCCAGCGTTTTGGCTTTGGGGGTGGCGGTAAAGGCCACATAGGTGATGTGGGCATCGTCGGACCGTGCGGCCATTTGGGCAATCAGCAGATCTTCGGTACTGACCTCGCCACCATCGGTCAGTTCTTTTTGTTCTTGCGCCGACAATACCATCTTGAGTCTGGAGGCCGCTTCTCCGGTCTGGGAGGAGTGGGCCTCGTCTGCGATCACCGCGAACCGTTTGCCCTGGGTGGCCGACAGCTCATGCACCGCCTGTAACGCAAACGGAAAGGTCTGAATGGTGCAGACCACTATCTTTTTGCTCCCCGACAGTGCCTGGGCCAGTTCGCCGCTCTTGCTCTGGTGCTCACCAGTCATGATGGCCACCACGCCAGAGGTGCGCTCAAAGTCGCAAATAGCATCCTGCAACTGGGCATCAATGACGGTGCGGTCGCTGACCACCAGCACCGAGTCGAACAGCTTGGTATTGTCGGCGTCGTGCAGATCGGCCAGAAAGTGGGCGGTCCAGGCGATGGAGTTGGTCTTGCCCGACCCCGCCGAATGCTGGATCAAATATTTCTGTCCCGGCTTCTCGGCCAGCACCGCCGCCAACAGTTGGCGGGTGACATCGAGTTGCTGGTAGCGTGGGAAGATCAGGGCAGAGATTTGCTTCTTGCTGTTCCGTTTGGCGACGATGTAACGACCGAGGATTTCCAGCCAGGAGTCCCGCGCCCATACCGCTTCCCACAGGTAGGCGGTGCGCTGGCCGTTGGGGTTGACGGGGTTGCCTTTGCCACCACCATCGCCCCGGTTGAAGGGCAGAAAGGGGGTCGTGGCCCCGGTCAGTTTGGTGGTCATTCGCACGTCGGAATGGCTGACGGCAAAATGGACCAGGGCACCGCGTGGAAAATCCAGCAACGGTTCGGTATGGCCTTTGGGCCTGGGGTTGCGGTCGAAGCGGTACTGGTCCACCGCATCCTCGACGGATTGGGTGAAGTCGCTTTTCAACTCGACCGTGGCCACGGGCAGGCCGTTGACGAACAGCACCAGGTCGAGGCTGTTTTCGTTGTGGACGGAATAACGCACCTGCCGTACCACCCGCAGCCGGTTGGCTCCGTACTGGGCTTGCAGTTCGGGATTCATGGCGAGAGCGGGCTTGAACCGGGCCAGGATCAGCGGCTGGCGCACACCCGCCAACTCCACCCCCCGGCGCAACACCTCCAGGGTGCCCCGATCATCCAACTGCTTGCGAACGCGGTTGAGCAGGGTGGCCTCGGCCTCTCCACCGTTGTTTTTGATCAATTCTTCCCATGCCTTGGGCTGTGTCTCCTGCACCCAGGCCAGCAGATCCGCCGGGAAAATGGCCCGCTGGCGGTCGTAACGGGCGGCATCGTGCGGGTCGTAAAGCCAGCCATGCGCCGCCAGATGGGCGCAAATGTCGTTCTCGAATGCGATCTCTTTGTGCAGGCTCATGGTGCGCCCCCTCTGTGCGCGTTGTGTATGGTGTAATCAACATAAACAGGCTTATGTGTAAAATTTACCGCAAACACTATACATAAAACCGTTTATGTATAGTGCATCGTACTCAAAGTGCCTTACAACACATCCCGACCCTCGGCGCAGTTCAGCAGGTCTCGAAATGCGTAAACAGCCGGTTGTCTTCCGCTTTTTTCACGAAGTGGGTGAAGAATTCCCGCAGATCGCAGCTTGCGCAGGAAGGGCAAGGCGGTCATCGCGGGAATGCCAGAGCGTTGGATAAAATCACTGGATTGGAAAACCGGGCGATCAAACAGGGCATCCAACACCCGGATGGCATGTTGCGACCGTGTCAGTTCCGTGATGCGACGTTTCATTTGTTCGTAAAGTTCCAGGATCTCCCGCACCCTCTTGGTGTTGGAACGGGCTTGTTCCACGATGGCCTCCAGGAAAAACTCGATCCAGCCGTTCCAATCGGCGTCCTGGCTGATGCCGCGCAGACGGGCATAATAGAGATCGCGATGGCTTTCCAGATATTCGCTCAGGTAGAACATCGGGCTGGCCAGGATACGTTTCTGGAACAAAAACAGCGGAATCAGCAGTCGCCCAATGCGGCCATTGCCATCCTTGAACGGATGGATCAGTTCAAACTGGGCATGGACGATGGCCATCTGTACCAGGGGATCAAAGTCATCCGCCGCAAGGTACATCTCCCAGGCCTCCAGGTGATCCCGCAGTTGCAACGGCGAGGGAGGGACGAAGGTCGCCTGTTCCATTGTACATCCCGCCGAACCGATCCAGTTTTGCTCGATACGGAATTGGCCAGGAGTCCAATGGCACTTAGATAGGATATTTCTTTTCAATTTCAAAAGGGTGTGACATCGGCCCTCTGATGGTGCATGGTTAATGGAATCCAACCAACAAATCATGACCA
>CAIWLA010000519.1 GCA_903913345.1 uncultured Magnetococcales bacterium
CTCGAAATCCTGGATCTTGATGTAAGATTCCTTTTCTTTCTTTAATTGCTCGATCTTTTCCTCGAGCTCCTTGATGTCATCGGGCACGACCATTGCCTGCAAACGGGCCTTGGCCCCTGCTTCATCCAGGATATCCACGGCCTTGTCCGGCAAAAAGCGGTTGGTGATATACCGGTTGGAGAGCGTGACCGCCGCCACGATGGCCCCATCGGTGATGCGAACACCGTGATGCAGCTCATATTTTTCCTTGATGCCACGCAGAATGGAGATGGAATCGACCACCGTTGGTTCGCCCACCAGGATGGGCTGAAACCGCCGTTCCAGGGCGGCATCCTTCTCCACATGGTTGCGGTATTCATCCAGGGTGGTGGCCCCGACACAGTGGAGATCCCCACGGGCCAGGGCCGGCTTCAAGAGATTGGAGGCATCCATGGCCCCATCGGCCCGACCCGCACCGACCAGGGTGTGCATCTCGTCGATGAACAGGATGATCCCCCCATCGGCCTTTTGCACCTCCTTGAGCACCGCCTTGAGACGCTCTTCAAACTCGCCCCGGTATTTGGCCCCGGCCACCAGGGCACCCATATCCAGGGCAACCAATCGTTTGTTTTTCAGGGATTCCGGGACATCCTCCCGGACAATCCGCTGTGCCAACCCTTCCGCAATCGCCGTCTTGCCAACGCCGGGTTCACCGATCAAGACCGGATTGTTTTTGGTCCGCCGGGAGAGCACCTGAATGGTGCGCCGGATCTCCTCGTCCCGTCCAATCACCGGATCCAGTTTGCCCTGCCGGGCCAGATCCGTCAGGTCGCGGGCATATTTTTCCAGGGCCTGGAAAGTCCCTTCCGGATCTTGAGAGGTGACCCGTTGCGCCCCCCGCACCCCTTTGAGGGCATCCAGCACCCGGTTTTCCGTGATCCCCCATTCCCGGAAGAGACGGACCATCTCCCCGTTGTCCGGGGTGTCGGCGGTCATGGCCAGGAGAAAATGTTCCGTGGAAATATACTCATCCTTGAGTGCCCCGGCCTTTTTCTCCGTGTGCATGAACAGCGTCTGCAACCGCCGCGAGGAGATGAGTTGATCGACCCCTTCCACCCGTGGGAAACGGTCCAGCCGCTTTTCGACCGCAGTCAACAAGGCCGAGAGGTCCACACCCAGTTTTTCCAGGATGGGGCGGGTCAGCCCCTCCTGCTGTTCCAACAAGGCGGCCAGGAGATGTTCCGGTTCCAACTGCTGATGAGAACGGGCAGAGGCCATCTGCGCCGCCGTCTGCAAGGCTTCCTGGGATTTGGTGGTCAGACGATCCTGTCGCATGAGATTCACTCCAGAGGACAAATGGGCGATGGCCGTTCACACCGGCACCGGTTCCGACTGCCTGCCCATTAGATAGGGATTGAATGGTGGATGGCAAGGGGAAAGATGTGGAATGGCAGGCAACAGCAGGCCGAGATCAAGAAAAATGTCTGACCCATGACCTGTTTATCATGATCCAAAGATACCCGTCAATCATGCGAGAATTTTCCTGCATGGATTCTTGACCTATGTATTTTTTATTGCCATAATAACCCGACTGTCCTGATTTCTGGCATCTTGAAGTGGTCCAGTCCCTGGATGATGACAGTGACCGTTAAGCGGATTGCCGGATATCAGTACAAATGCGCTGCCGAAAGAGGGTCGGTTGGAGCCTCCAGTATCTCCTGCCCATCTTTTGGCCATTGGGGATTTTTTCCCCCATCCCACCCAGGAGATGACCTCCCTGGTCCTGCAACACTGTTGAGAGAAAAGAGGGGAACGGTTGACCACCCCACCGGGAGGAACCAAAAGGGTACTCAAGACAAAATTTGTAAACAAAAAGGAGCAAGATAATGGAAAAACGCGCAAAACGTATCATTCTTTGTTCTGACGGAACAGGCAACAAGGGTGGTTATGGCGACAATTCCAACGTGTACAAGTTGTACACCACGGTGGAGATCCGTCCAAACCAACTGAAGGGTGGCAAGGATCAAATTGTTTTCTACGACAACGGGGTGGGTACACAATCGAACAAGATCATCCGTGCCCTTTCCGGTGGGCTTGGATTCGGTTTTGAGAAAAACATCCGGGATCTGTACGAATTTCTCGGACGACACTATGACCCGGACCCGAACAAGAAAAGCGAGATATTTCTCTTCGGTTTCAGTCGGGGTGCGGCCACCATCCGATCCTTTGCCGGCCTGATCGAACGCTGTGGTCTGGTCAGTCTCTCCCTCTGCAATTCGGAAGAACACTTTCAACAATGTATCGATGACGCCATTGACGCCTATCGGAGCAATTGCCCGACCAGTGCAGAGTTAAGCACAGAAATCAATCGGTTTCGCACTCGTCAAGAGGTCATCATTGATGTCACCATTCAGTTTATGGGCATCTGGGACACGGTTTCCGCCTTGGGTTTCCCACAGGAATGGAGTCAGGTGATTGCGCCCCTCTTCAAAGGTCTTGGATATTTAGCCAATAATCTCCCTTGTTTCAAATCCAACACTCAAAGCTGGTTTTCCTACAGACCCTGCGCGAAGTATAAATATCACTATTACCAACCCGACGAGGTGGTCGAGAAGGTGTTCCATGCCCTGGCCATTGACGACAACCGGAACACCTTCCACCCAAAGGTCTGGCGTGAAGAGGGTGTGAAAATCTGCAATAAAAATACAGGCAGTCGTGAAAGGGTTCAGGTCTGGTTTGCAGGTGCCCATTCCAACGTGGGTGGGGGATACCCGCGTGCGGGCATGTCGGATGTGGCCTTGCACTGGATGATGGTTCATGCCAAACGAAACGGATTGGAATTCGTGCCTGAGGCCATTGACGACGTGGCCGCCCGGGCCAACCCCCACGACACGCTTTTCGATCCACGGGATAAAATGGGCATCTTTTACCGGTATGCCCCACGCCGACTGGAACAACTTTGCTGTGCACCCGGAAAAAGGCATCCAACCGGCAAGATCAAAGCCGGGAAGATCAAGATTCATCAGTCGGTCATGGATCGTATCGAGTTGAATACCGCCGGTTACGCGCCCGGATTTTTGCCCTTCTGCTTCGAGGTGGTCAATACCCCGATTGGCAATGCGCCGGTCCAAGTAACACCGCGTCAGGCGGATGTGAGCCTGAATAACTGGCAGAACAAACAATCTGAACTCATTCAATATGTCCGTTATCGGGAAAAACTGTATGCCGCTTTTGCGGAAGTGACCTTCATGCTGGTGATGCTGCTTTGGACGTTCTGGCAGAATCCCCCATTCGACCCAGGAGCTCCCCAACCCA
>CAIWLA010000520.1 GCA_903913345.1 uncultured Magnetococcales bacterium
CACGCGGAATGCCCTGTCCCTCCTGGCAAAGTACACCCAGATTGAATTGGGCCAGCCCCTCTTCCTGTTCAGCCGCCCGCTGAAACCAGTAATAGGCCTTGTTCAGGTTGCGGCGCACCCCGACACCGTGGAGATACATGGCCCCCAGATTGGTCTGGGCCACCGCATCCCCCTGCCGGGCCGCCTGACCAAACCGCTCCAGCAGGGCGGATTTGCCCGCCTCCATGCCGTGGTCCTGAGCCGACCCGGAGATCGGAACCACAATAAAAAAGAAAACAAAAACAACACATGCACCCCACAGACACGGCACTGCCCGTCCGTATCGTATGGGTAACGGTCGATTTTCCATCGAATGGGTGATGCCCGTGGCGGTCAAAATCATGCCGAATCCCCTGCCGTGCCCGTTGCAGTCCAGACACATAACTGTCAAAAATTCCATTATTATCCGTTGCCCATCTCCCTTTGTCAAACGCAAAACAACATCCCTCCCCCGCCTTTTTCCTGATTCAAAGCGCATCCCGATCGGCAGGGAAGATCCACCCTCGCGGCTGATGAAGATTTCCTTGACAATTATGAAAATATGTTACACGCTGAAGGGCTTTTACGTTTTGAGGAATTTGAGCATACTTGGCCTTGACTGGGGTAGACAACCATGTATCCCGACCGCTTCATTGAGGAGGTCCGAGAGCGTACCGACCTGCTGGATGTGGTTGGCCGATATGTCCGCCTGAAAAAGCAGGGGGCCAATTGGCTGGGGCTGTGCCCCTTTCATGGTGAAAAGACCCCTTCGTTCAGCGTCCGGCCCGATCAAGGATTTTACAAGTGCTTTGGTTGCGGGGAAGGCGGTAATGTATTTGATTTTTTGATGAAAGTAAAAGGCATTGGTTTTGTCGAAGCGGTTCAGGAGTTGGCATCCGGTGCGGGGCTTGCGCTGCCGGTGATGGGTCGGGAGGATGCCCAGCAACGCCAGAGACGGGAAGAGCGGCGGCATCTGTTGGAGGTGATCGAAAAGGCGCGTCACTGGTTTCACCAACGCTTGCACGGCCCGGAGGGGGAACCGGCGCGACGTTATTTGCAGCGTCGGGGTTTGCAGTCGGCCACCATTGAACGGTTCGGTCTGGGCTATGCCCCGCCTGGCTGGCGAAATTTGCTGGACCATTTCGGGGGTGGACAACAGGCGGAGCAGTGGCTGGAACAGGCGGGTCTGTTGATCCAGGGCAAGGATCGTTCGGGATATGACCGGTTTCGGGAGCGGATTATTTTTCCGATTCGCGACCATCAAGGCCATGGCATCGGTTTTGGTGGGCGTCTGCTGGCGGCGGGGGAGCCGAAATATATCAATTCGCCGGAGACCTTGTTGTATCACAAGGGTGAGGTTTTGTATGGGCTGGATCAGGCGCAGCCCTCCATCCAGCGGGAAGAGCGGGTGGTGGTGGTGGAGGGCTATCTGGACCTGATCGCCTTGGCGGATCGGGGTATTGATGCCGTGGTCGCCACTCTGGGGACCGCCTTGACCGCCGCCCATTTGCGCCTGCTCTGGAAACGGACGCGGCGCATCTGTTTCTGTTTTGACGGCGACACGGCGGGCAGGAAGGCCGCCTGGCGGGCGTTGGAGATGGTCCTGGATGGTCTGCAGGCGGATCGTCATGCCCATTTTTTGTTTTTGCCCGACGGGGAAGATCCAGACGATGTGGTGCGCCGCGAAGGAGCACCGGGGTTTCGCACCCGGATAGAGGGTGCCACCCCGTTGATGACCTTTTTTTTGCGTCACCTGAGCGAAGGGGTGGATACGACCAGCCCGGAGGGGCGGGTTGCCCTCTTTCATCGCGCCCGGCCGTTGCTGGCCAAGGTGGCCGATCCGCTATTGCGGGAACTTTACCACGAGCGGTTGAGTCAATATCTCAACCTGCCCCCGCAGCCAGTACACACGGGGAAGGAACCGTTCACGGAGCCGTTGGCACGCCCCTCCTCCGCCTGGGTCAACCCGTCGCCCCGCCGTCGGCCAACCGCCGTGGTGTCGGGTCGCCATTTTGAACAGGCTCTGGTGGCCATCCTGTTGCGGTCGCCCGACCTGTTGAAGAGCCGCGAGGATGCGTTGAGCCAACTGGATCTGGAGGATCCGCAACTGGCCGAGTTGTTGTCCGCATTGCTGACGCTGGATGGCTCTCTGGTGGATGGCAGTGGTTCGCCCCTGTGGCAGCGACTGCCCAGTGCCGCCTTGATGGAACGGGCGGAGGCCATCTTTTTGCACGAAGAGGTGCAACTGGACTCGCTGGATGCTGAGTTTGAGGGCTGTTTGTTCAGTTGCCAACTGCGCCACCTCAACCGGGAGATAGGCAAAACCCGAGAGAGTACGGCGGAAGAGGACAGCCAACTTGGTGCAGTATTTGCTTTGAAAAAGGAGAAGATGCTCCTCCAACAACGCAAGAGTCACCCTGTCATTCGATAAATGGCGGGTGTCGTCCTGGACACCCAAGCCATCGTTTTCAAGTTATTCAAAAATGGACACCAAGAAAAATGGGCGATGAGTTCAAGTTTCAACCGATGAAACAGCTCGTTGAGCGCGGCAAAGAACGTGGCTTCCTGACCTTTGATGAGGTCAACGATGTGTTGCCGAGCCATATCAATTCGGCTGACCAGATTGAGGATGTGGTCTCCACGTTGGACGAGATGGGGATCCATCTGGTGGACGAGCCGGAACCCTCCGATGACCTCAAATCGGAGGATGCAGACACGATCCATCTGGAGAGCGAGGGGATTGATGATCTGGAGGATCTGGAAAAGCATGGCAGTTCGGACTCCGGGATTGAGGATATCGACCTGGGCAAGACCGATGACCCGGTCCGCATGTATTTGCGGGAGATGGGTGCGGTGGATCTGCTGACCCGTGAGGGTGAGATTGTGATTGCCAAGCGGATCGAGTCGGGTCGCAAAGAGATTTTGACCGCCATTTGTGATTCGCCGGTCACCTTTCAGGAGATTATTTTGCTGGCGGATCGGTTGCGCAACCGCGAGGTATCGTTGCGTGACATTCTGGACATTCCCACGCCCAATACCGAGCTGGGCGAGGAGGATCCCCTGGACAAGGTGGAGGAACCCGGCATCGAGGCCGAGGAGGATCTGGACGAGGAAGAGGATTTTTCCGAGGAGGCGAAGGCGGAACGGGCTGCGGGGGCCGATGGTGATCTGCCACCAGGTGACAAGAAGGCGGTCGATCTGTTGGTGGTGACGCTGGATGGAACCCCCTTGTTGGAGTTGCTCGAGGCGACCCAACGCACCTTTGATCGGATTGCCGAGGAACATGGCCGGCTCCTGGAGACCGGTGACCAGATCAAGGCGTTGATCCTGGAGGGTGATGAGGACGAGGCCAGACGTTTGGAGCGGATCTATCTGGGGCAGAAACGCGGCATTGTGGATTTATTGGATTCGGTCAATTTTTCGCAAAAGCAGATTGACCGGATGGTGCAGACGCTGAAGGATTATGTCGATCGCATCCGGGCCTGTGAGTTGGAATTGTTAAAACTGGCCGAGCGGAATGGCATCCCCAAGATGGCCCATCTCAAGGAATATCTGGGCAATGAGGGCAAAAGGGAGTGGGTGGACCAGTTGGCCGACCATGCCGGTCCGGCCTGGCGCACCTTGCATGAACGACATGCGGCGGACATGTATCGGATCCAGGAGTCCCTGCGTCTGGTGGAGCAGGAGACGGGACAGACGGTTTCCGAGCTGAAGGGCACCCACAAGTCGATTGTCAGTGGCGAGCGCAAGGCCAGTTGGGCCAAGAAGGAGATGGTGGAGGCCAACCTGCGTCTGGTCATTTCCATTGCCAAAAAATATACCAATCGAGGTTTGCAGTTTCTGGATTTGATTCAGGAGGGCAACATTGGCCTGATGAAGGCGGTGGACAAGTTTGAGTGGCGGCGGGGTTACAAGTTTTCCACCTATGCGACGTGGTGGATTCGGCAGGCGATCACCCGTTCGATTGCCGATCAGGCGCGCACCATTCGGATTCCGGTCCACATGATTGAGACCATCAACAAGCTGGTGCGCACCAGTCGGCAGATGGTGCAGGATATGGGTCGGGAGCCGACCCCGGAGGAGATCGCCGAGCGGATGGAGATGTCCCTGGACAAGGTGCGCAAGGTATTGAAGATAGCCAAGGAGCCGATCTCCCTGGAGACTCCGGTGGGGGATGAGGAGGATTCGCATCTGGGGGATTTTATCGAGGACAAGACCATGTTGTCCCCGTCGGAGTTGGCGATTCAGTCCAATTTGCGGGATACGACAGGCCGGGTCTTGCAAACCTTGACCGATCGGGAGGAGAATGTCCTGCGGATGCGATTCGGGATTGGCCTCCACACGGATCATACCCTGGAGGAGGTGGGGCGGCAGTTTCATGTGACGCGGGAGCGGATCCGGCAGATTGAGGCCAAGGCGTTGCGCAAGCTGCGCCATCCGACGCGGTCGCGCAAGTTGAGGAGTTTTCTGGAGTCATAGTTTTCGCTTGACCGGGCCTATAGCTCAGCGGTCAGAGCCGCCGGCTCATAACCGGTCGGTCCCAGGTTCGAATCCTGGTGGGCCCACCATTTAGTTGTTATAAGGTTTTCTCCACAAAACTGCCGCCTACCAAGGCGGCTTTTTTGCGTATAAAAACGCCAATGTTTCCAAAGGTTAGCAAACCGAGTTCGAAAATAAACTTGGTACAGAATCGGACCCGCCGGATTCGAAATTTGACTTTTTCTTCTCTCTCCGGCAAAATTCTCCAAAACCTGTGGACCCGCTCGGGGCGGGTCCACAGGTTTTGGACCCGCTTTTTGTCGTGTGATTTCAAAGTTTAACAGCATTTCCTTATGTTGGACCCGTTCGAGAGTGCAGATGGTCGGACAAAAAACCGAAAAAAGTGTAAACCCGGAGCCGATTGGCCTATCGTGCGGGGGAACGGGAGAATGAAATTCTCCTGCTATTTATTAATGTTATAGGAAGAATTCGGTTGATGTGAAGGCGGGAAGGATGCGAACAAGGGTCCAAATGGTGGGTAAAATGAATGCCGCCGCCTGGACGTTGGCAGCGGCATTTCGGGTTGCGCCTGTGTGGCGCACCGTCGCAGAATACCGGGTTCCTGCGCCCTTTCCTTTGCTGCCAGGGGAAAACCCGACACGACGCGGCTGGTGCGGACGGGGTGGCATCCTCTTCGGACTGCCAAATTTTTCCTCCTCTCCATTATCTGAATCTTGCAACCGCCTATCGAAGCGAAGGTGAAGAGGAAGAAGCCAAGCAAGAAAAAGGGGCGGTGACTGCGCTATGAGTCCATTTGAATGGTTTTTACTCTTCTGGGTAGGCATGGCACTACTACAGTGGGTTCGCATGTTTTTTATTGTTTTGTATCTTTTTTCAAACAACGAAAGAGTAAAACGACATGCCGTTCAAATGGGCTTGGTTTTCGTAGCAGGAGGAATCATTTCTTTTTTCATTCTTCTTGTATTTTGGCCGACCACACTGTACAAAAAACGTTTAGATTATTTTTTGTTGCCAACCAAAGAAGATTTTGATATTGCTGATGATTACATCAACAATGACCGTGGTGGCCGTTGGAAATGGCATTAACAGGAGGAATCCGTGTCCAATCACTCTGGCAGCTATATGATCAATGAGTTGCTGCATGAAATAAATTCTACAGGGCTTTTCTCTCATCTTTTAGACGAAGCAAGAGTAAAATTCATTGGAAAAGTTATTCAAATCGGCAGGAGTTATGATTGCAATTTGGCTGAGATCATCGATGAAGAGCTTGCGTGTTTGTTGAGCGTCTGTCGTTATTGTGGGAAGACAAAACCAGAGATCGGGAAGGGTGGGTATTGTGTAGCATGCCGCACAGAGATAGGAGAGGAAGAGGAAGAAGGATAATGGCAAAAGCGCGGATGGAGCTTGACGACACCAACGGCGATAAAGGCTTCCAGTCGGGAAACGGCGCGTAGGGCGTGAAATGAATGCCGCCGTCAAGACACTTCTGACGACGGCATTTCGGGTTGCGCCTGTGTGGCGCACTGTTCGCAGAACACCGGATCCCTGCGCCGTTCCTTTGATGCCAGGGGAAAAACCCGACACGGCGCGACTGGTGCGGACAGCGTCATGCCGGTGCTGGGATGCCCCACTTCGCCCTCTGCTCTGTCCAAAGAGACGGAAACGGATTTCTCAGTTCCCGCCACGTCAGAACATCCGGCTGCGTCCCATCGATTATCGCGGTCACAATATCCGGGGCCAGTAGCGTCAACTTCAGCACCCTGGCCAGATAGGAGTCGTCAATATTCTCCTTCTCCGCCAACTCTTTGATGGACCTAAACTGGCCAGATTCCAATAACCGTAGCCACTTGTGCGCTTTTGCCACCAGCTTCGCAAGCGTCTCATCCCGTGGCGGGGCCGCTTCCATTCCGGTGGGCGCAATAATCAGCTTGCGCCCACCCCTCCTTCGCAGCACCATCGGGATGGTGACCACGATAATCCTGCCGTCCTTGCTCATTTCCGCTTTCATGCGACTGCCTCCTTTTGATTTCCAATGGTACCCAGTTCGCGAGCCAGAGTGTCGAGGCCCGATGCCCTCAAATGTATTTTTACATCACCTTTTTCCACCTCGACCCTGTCGATGAGAAGTTGGACCAGTCGTTGCTGTTCCACCGGGAACAGTTCCTCCCAAACAGGATCAAGCCGACGCAGCGCATCGATGACATCCCGTTCCATGATCCCACTGTCTTCCGTGTTGCTAACCTGCCAAGTCTTGACAACCATTTCTGGCGACCTCAGCATGGTGCGCACCTGCTGGATCACCACGGCCTCGATCTCTCCAGCGGCGACGGAGCGCAGGGGGCAGGCGTTGTGCCCGATCTTGATGGCGGTCTGGCAGAGATAGTACCGATACTGTCGGCCGTCTTTGCTGGTGAAGGACGGACTCATGGCCCGACCGCAATGGCGACACCGGATGACCCCTTTGAGCAAAGCCGGGGGATGCACCCGATTGGCTCCCCGGCGGTGGGTGTTGGTCGACATGAGCGTGTGTACCTGCTCCCAGGTGTCACGGTCGATAATAGCCTCATGTTCGCCGGGAACACTTTCCTCGCCCATGACGATTTCGCCCAGGTAGAGGCGGTTGGCCAGCATGCGGTAGAGGTAGCCCTTGTCGAGAAAATTGCCGGTTTTCGTCTTGACCCCGGCTGCGTCCAACTCTTGGACCAGCAGGGTGGCGGAGCCGCACTCCAGGAAACGCTGGTAGATGTGGCGCACGGTTTCCGCTTCGCTGGGGACGATCAACAATTTACGGTTTTGCACTTCAAAACCTAATGGTATGTGTCCACCCATCCACATTCCTTTTCTTTTCGACGCGGCGAACTTGTCCCGGATGCGTTCCGCTGAAATTTCACGCTCGAACTGTGCAAATGAAAGTAATATGTTGAGCGTCAGCCGTCCCATTGAAGTTGTTGTGTTGAATGACTGGGTGATGCTGGCAAAGGTGACATTGCGCCGGTCGAACTGCTCTACCAGCTTGGTGAAATCCAGCAGGGAGCGGGTTAAACGGTCGATCTTGTAGACCACCACCACGTTGATCTTGCCCAACTCGATGTCCGCCAACAGGCGTTTCAAAGCAGGGCGTTCCAAATTTCCACCGGAAAAACCGCCATCGTCGTAGTGGTCTGGCACCAGAAACCATCCTTCTGACTTCTGGCTGGCGATGTAAGCTTCGCAAGCCTCCCTCTGGGCGTCGAGGGAATTAAATTCCATGCTGAGACCTTCCTCAGTGGATTTCCGGACGTACACCGCGCATCGCACTTTTTGTGTGGCTGGTTGTTTTGTCATTCTTTTTCTCCTTGTTTCTTTAGCCCGAAGAAGACCCGCCCATTCCACTTGCTGCCAGTAATAAAGTTTGCAGCAGATGACAAGCTGCCAAACTTGCGTCCTTGGCATTCAAAACCATCGTCCAGGACGATGCAGCAATATTCCACCCCTTTCCAATCCCGGACCAATCGGGTACCAGGGAGGAGTCGATCCCCAGGCAGCCGCCTCGGCAACTCCGGTGTATCCTCTTCGTTGGCCAGTCGGTCCATCCGTTTCTCGGTTCTTTCCGGCACTCCACCGAGCGACAATTCTTGAATGCGGTGACCCAGCCGTCTCACCAGGAACTGCCTGTTGAAGGGCGGGGGGTCGGTCTTGGGATGCAGTTCCGTCCATTTTTTCTTCAGGTCGGCGATTGGCATCTCCTGCAAGTCAGCCACCTGTTTGATGATATTTATTTTCATGGCCTTTCTCCTTTGGTTGTTTTTCGACCATAAGGCCATTGGTTGGGCGAGTTATCAACAGGAATTTTCTCCGTTTTTTGCTTTTCTCGCAGGCGGTGGATACCGGTGGCAAGGAGGGCAGCAACCTCGTCCAGACGTTCATCGTCGGTCATTTGAGTGGGGTGGGTCCAGACGGTAGCGGGTGCCATGATCAATTGTTCCTTGGTTGCAGGAAAAATTCTGCCATTTCTGTCGCCGGAACACCGGCAGCATCGGCCATGGCCCGCATGCGATCCAAGCGGGGAATTCGGGTTCTGTAGATGTAGTGGCGTTGGATTGTGGGCAAAGGAACGCCCGCCCGTTTGGCAAATTGTGTACGTGCCCTGCCTGACAGGGCGTTGAAATAGTCTTTCAGACTGAACATTATTGTTCCCCCTTACGGTGAATGATCAATGCGGCGGTTTGTACCATACAGATTGAAAACAGGTCAAGCAAAATATCATCATGGAGATGAATTTTTCAACCCAAGGAAAATGAATAAGTTTTGATGGGGTAGCCGTTCACCCAGACTGTTTGGTGGTGGTATTCACCTCCTTAGGCAAATAATCACTTGTCACGACCCTCCCTTTCTGGCAATGTGGAATACTCATGTCGGCGATGATAGTGTGGACTCCTCATCATCGTCAAGACAAAAAGAGTGGAGTCCACATTTTTTTTGGAGGGCAGTATGGTACGCCAAAGATTTCCAAGCGATGACGATCGGTACACGGTTTCCTTCCCTTCGGGTTTGAAGGAGCGAATCAAGGAGACCGCCAAGGACAACAACCGCACCATGAACGCGGAGATCATTGCCCGTTTAGAGGACAGTTTCGAGCCAAAGCCAGGAATCGGAGCTGCAGCCTTGGTGGGGGTGATTGATCTTGCCCTCTTCCGCGTCAACCCTGTTTTTGTCTGCTTCAGGTATGCGTTTGTAGATGGAAATACAGGAGAACATACAGGGACAGATCTCCAGGATGACATCTTCAATCACTGGCAGAAGGAACTCCTGGACCTGGGTATTGGCGATGCGGGAGAGATTGACCTGGAAGAGATGAGGGTTGAGGTGAGCGCAATGGCCAGTTTGACTTCGGATGGCGTCAACTGGGTATGTGAGCAATCGGACATTCTGTCAGTTGGCCGATTGTCTGGCGACGTCGTCATGAATGAAGAGAGAAACGTCTTTCAGGCCAAGGCAAAGGCGGAAGATGCCTTCTTCGCCGCAGTTCGAAAACATCTCAATGACTTTACAGCAAAATTCCATGGTGGGGACGTGGATATCACCAACGGCCACATGTTGGATTGGCCCAGGGAGTTGTTGAAAAGCCTGGGCCATCCGTTGCATGTGCACTACCTCTCGCCTCGTCCGTTGCCGAAGGGTGGACTGTTTGGGAGGTAGGAGTTTCAGAACTCCCGACCCAACCACACCACCCGACCGAGCACCCGGAATTCGACGTCGCTGCTGACGTCCACCACGAACGGTGGATACTCTGCCGCGTTGTCACTGATGACCTGCACCATGTTGCCGGGCAGTCGTTGCAGTCGCTTGACGTGAAGCATGTCGTCGTAGCGCAACACGTAGATCCGTCCGTTCTTGATTTCTGTGTCCTCTCTGTTGACGAGAATCACCGCTTTGTCTGGGATGGTGGGCTCCATGGAGTTACCTAGAACGCGGATGATGCCCAAGAAAGACTGCTGAAACCCCCGTTCAGTAATCCAATCGTAGCGGAAAAACAGCTCCTTTGACCGTTCCTCACTTTCCACCAGGCTGCCATGGCCTGCGCTGGCCTCGACATCAAACACCGGCACGCTGACCACATCGATTTCCTCAAATCCATCTCTTGTTCCATGGGTGTGGTCCATCCAACCCAGCGGCAGTCCAGCCGCCACTTCGATTCTCCTGGCGATGGATGCGCCCACAGGTTTCTCCGCCGTGTAGGCGTGGAAGAGGGATGGGCTCATATCAATGGCATCGCCCATGGCCTTTTTCTTCCCGCCCCACCGCTCCTTCAGAAGGTACAGCAGATTGTTTTTTCGGATGGTGTTGGCGTCCAACATGTTCCTCTCCATTGGTGGTTGGTTGATAAATCCCGATTTTCAACATGTTACAGTTTTCACCAAATTGGTGAAAGGAAAATTCTCAACCTGGTTGACATGGCAGTTTCTGGCTTGCTATGCTTTTATCCACCAGGCAGATGAAGTATAGCAACCCGGATGAGAGAAGGGAAGAGGATAAATTAACGACAGCGTGGATGGCATCGACACCGGCACATTCGCCCGCAGGGGGCCAAAACGTGTTGGACTGCTGAACCCCATCGTCGTGACGCTCAAAAAAAGTCCGACAGATTTCATTTTCCGCCGGTATGTAAGGGGTAGGGAGCATGTGATGACGGATCTCCGGCACCTCGTGCTGGTCAACGAACGTCCTGCCCATGCGTCCGTCCCAATGGCGGCCTGACAGGTACAACGGTTCCGCACGCATAGGGTTCATGGCCCGAAAGCCCGATATCCTGGCGGTCCTAGCGTGCGGTTTAACCAGGATTTTTCAGTAGGAGGAAGCAGACATGATTCAGATTCACTCAAACAAGCAGGTAAAGGTCACCCCGGTAGTGGCTGGCGATTGGCTCCAGCACAACATCTTTTCTCGCCAGCGGTCCATGCGTCCCCGCCATCGGGATGCCCTGGTGCAGGAGATCATTGCCGGGCGGTTCATTCAGGGCACCCAGATCCATTTTGTCCGATTCCGCAACGAGCAGCTTTTGGTCAACGGCCAACACACCTTGTCCGCCATCGAGAAGGCGGGTGTGCCGACAACTTTGACCGTGCTGATCTCCATCGCAGAGAGCATGGATGAGGTGGCCGAACTGTACTCCCGGCACGACAACCACCTGTCGCGCTCCGTCATGGATTCCATCAAAGCCAGGGATTTGCACAACCAGATCGGGATGTCGCTGAAGCAGGCGACCAATGTAACAGCGGCACTCCGTTTTATCCAGGGCGGGTTCCGTTCTTCCCACGGCAAAGTCTGCCAGGAGGATGTCCTCACCGCAGTCAAGACGTGGGAAGAGGAAGGCAACGCCTTTTTCGAGGCCATCCAGGGTGGCGGAAATGATGCGGTGTTGCTCACGAAGGCCCCCGTCCTCTCGGTGGGCCTGGTTACCTTCCGGCACCAGGAGAAAAAAGCCCAGGAGTTCTGGCGGCAGGTGGCTCTGAACGACGGTCTGCGCAGCAATGACCCTCGCAAGATCCTGCACGAATTCGTTGATCTGACCCGCACCAATCGGGGGCCGTTCATTCGGGGGAACAAGACGGTCACCCCGGCCTATGTGGCCAAGGCTGTGGCAGTCGCGTGGAATGCCTTTTTCTCTGGCAACTCCATCACCCGCATCAACGTCGTTGATCCAGAGCGGGAGATTGTGATCAAGGGCACGCCGTACAAGGGTCAACAGGAACAGTGAGCAGAGAGGATACCAAAGAGATGAACATGATTCCAATTGAAAATATCGTGGTTGGCAAGCGTCTGCGGCAGATCCGTCAGGAGTCGGTGGATTCGTTGGCCAAGAGCATTGAGGAGATTGGGTTGATGAACCCAATTGTCGTGACCCCCATCTTGGATGACGAGGGGCAGGAGACGGGCATGTTTCGCCTGATTGCCGGGAACCACCGGTTGGAGGCGTACAAGCAACTGGGTAAGACGGAGATCCCCGCCACCATTGGCACCGGTTCGGATGTGGACCAGCGGTTGGCCGAGATCGACGAGAATCTGTGCCGGGCAGATCTGACCCATCTGGAGCGGGCCGAGCATCTGGCCGAGCGCAAATCACTGTATGAAACAAAGTACCCACAGACCAAACAGGGTACTGCTGGAGCCAATAAACGGTGGGATGCAATGCAAACGAACCAAAGTTCGTTTGCATCTGATACAGCTAAAAAAATCAGAAAAACAGAGCGTTGTGTTCAAGAGGCTGTTCGCCGCGCCAACAATATCAGCCAGGAGATCCGGGACTCCATCCGCGACGTGGCGAGCATCGCTGACAACAGTCTGGAACTGGACGCTCTCGCCAGTCTGGAAGAGTCGGAGCAGAAAGCGGCCGTGCGGGCGGTTCTGGATGGCAAGGCTCGCAGCATTCGTGATGTCGTCCGGCAAAAGGAGGAAGCCGCTCGTCCACAAGAGACCACCCCCAGTCGGCCCAGTGGGGAACAGGAGGACGCGACAGACACCAGCGACACACCCGTTCCGAACGGTGCTGTGGATTGGAAGCGTTTGGCCAAGGATGCGTCTGGCGAGGTGTTGGCGCAGAAGGAGCGGATCAGAACCCTGAACAAGGAGCGCACCGCCTTCAAGGCACGCATCAAGGAGTTGGAGGCCAGACTCTCCGAGCCGGTACCGCCCCCCGCCAGTCTCATGGCCGAGATGGAGGAGTGGAAGCGTCGCGCCCTGGAAGCGGAGGAACGGTGCATATACCTCGGGCATCAGTTGGGCGAAATCAATGCGGACCCCGTCCGGCAGAGTAGTCGTGGGGCCGCGATGAAAGCCATGTTGGACGAGTTGGAGAACAATCTGGCGACTGATCCAGGGGCTTTCCAAATGGAGATCCTGAATACGTTCGAGAGCCGTTTTAGTGACTTGGTGTTTCTGATCAAGAGCGTCACACGGCGGTAGCATCACACAAAAACAACCAATGATAGAGAGGAGATAAGATGAACCAATCAGTCACACTCAACCAACTGCGACAGATGCCTCTGGGCGATGTCGCGGCACTGCCCGCCAG
>CAIWLA010000521.1 GCA_903913345.1 uncultured Magnetococcales bacterium
CTTCTCCGAGCAGCGCACTCTTTACCATCTCTGAAAAATGACTTTTTGCCTCGGCTATATTGAACTGTTTCATACGAAAAGCCTCCTCTTTGCCGCTCTCGCCACATGGTCATCTTACATGGTCATGCATGTCGCGTCAAGAAACATCAGAGGTCGAGGTCGAGAGGTTCGAGTAGCAGGAATTGAATAACAGGGACTGGAGACTGGGGTCTCGGAAACGACACGCGGTTCGCGGCTAAGTTCGAGAACGGAGTTTGGGAGGCGGAGGTAGAACAGAGTGAGGACGGGGACAAATTGAGTGTATCTGCGGTGCGGAGTGAGGATTGGGATCAGGGATTACAGTTTCAAAATTACCATCTGCAGAACAACATGGCGGCAATCGGCGGTTGGCCTCAATTCGCGAGGAATTACAACCTAGGTTAGCCTCACGAAAAGTCCCCGATTTTATAACCCGCCTGTAAGCAGAAGCAGGAGGCAACTACCCCGATGTATTCCAGCACAGAAAGTTGTGTTTCAATGTCCATATGCCCATGCAGGAAAAATCGGCGTCAGGCTTCCAAGATCACAAGTTTGGAAAAATCTGGAAAAATCGGCGTCAGGCTTCCAAGATGGCAAGTTGCCCTGCTATTTATGACGATGGGGTGAACATGGACAAGGGTTTGTCACGCCCACGCGTAACAATATAAAAACGGTGGGCAAAACCTCCTCCATGCCAACCCTGCGAAACTAGATCAATAGGATTAACACTCATCACGCCAATCTGATGTGTAGTTTCGATGCAAGGTCAGACAGGCGTCGATCAAGTGTCGCCAATACTGCATTGTTTCTGCGAGCCAACACCAGGTAGAGGGCATCATAAACCGGATGCAGATGGTCAACTGAGAGGGCATATGCTTCCCGATACAAATCCAGACTCTTTTCAAACGTATCAACAAGTCCAATCGCACGGTCAAGAATCAGATCACCTTGCACTGAATCGACAACACCCGCCTTGACATACTTCCAGACCGCGTTTGAAACCTCAGCCACGAACAGGTCCGGGGCTATTACCAGATCGGATATTTCAATCTGCGGTTGGAATCTCGTCGGCTCCGTCAGGTTCATCGCGATTGCCACTGCGGCGCTCGCATCAAGGACCGTGATCATCGCTCACGGTCCTCTCGGATGAGGAGCGATGGATCAATAGGTGTCACAACCTTTAGAGCAATTTGCTCCGCATTGATCCGCTTCAACAAAGATATCCGGCGCGACTTGGGATCAGGATCAAGTTCGAGTCCACGGGCAAGCGCGGCTACCGCCTGCTGGGCAATCGAACGATGTTGTTTCTCGGCCTCATGACAGAGCTGAAAATATATGTGCTCCGGTAATTCTCTTACTTGCAATGATGGCATGGGGAACACCTCCTGAACCGATACTACTGCATATTACATACAAATGCAAGCATGGCTCCCAACAGCATGGCTATCTACTCACGCACAAACGTCAATCGTAGTATACTTCGCAGAGATTGAGTGCATGAACTTATTACCTACCATAGCATTCTCACATCCCCCAAACCTGAATTACTCTACCATTGCCGGTTTCAGTCCGCTCCCAGATCCGGTCTTCCCACTCCTTATTGCCGTCACGGTCAAATAAGATCAAGTGTGCCTCGTCGGCACCACAGGTGGCGGCATAGGCAGCCGTTTGCTCCAGGCCTTGAGCAAGTGTGGTTTCCAGACTATTGCGCCGGATCTTCAGTTCCAGCACCACCCGCTGCAACGGCCCGCGAAACGCCAGGGCTTCATCCAGCGGCCATTCCAGACACAGATCCATCCGCTTCATCCCTAAACTGTACTCCCGGGTAATGCGTCCACCGCC
>CAIWLA010000522.1 GCA_903913345.1 uncultured Magnetococcales bacterium
GGACTGATCACGCCATTGGTTTCAATGTCAAAAACCAGCTTGTCATAGTCCGTCTGCTGGCCAATGCGGGCGTTGGACACCTGGTACGATGCATACTTCACCGGACTGTAGCTGCAGTCGATGGGTATGCTGTCGGTCCCGATCAACTGGCTGTCTGGCGCAGACATCACCGGCACATACCCTTTCCCTGTGGTCACTGTCATCAGCATGTCCAGCCTGCCACCCCTGCCGACTGTGGCAATTGGATGGTCAGGGTTCAGGATCTTGATGCCTGGGATAGGTTTAATATCGCCTGCCGTGACCACTCCTTCTCGCTCGGATACCAGAGAGATGTTCTGAATGTCATTGACTTCCGTGCGGATGATTACCCCTTTCAGGTTGAGCACGATGTCAGTAACGGTTTCAACTATACCTGGAACAGCAGACCCATTGTCCACGGCACCCCCAATTGTGACGGAGGAAATCGCCGCCCCCGGCAAGGAGGAGATCAACACGCGACGCAGGGCATTGCCGATGGTTGTCCCGAAGCCCCTTTCCAGAGGTTATACGACCATGGTGGCCTTATATCGAGGGTCTCCGCCCCCAACAAAGTCCACCCTTTTGGGTTTGACCAATGCAGTCCAATTTCTGTACATCCCACCCCCATGCAGGCCGGAGCCGGTTGTGCGGGTCTTCCGCTACTTTGCAACAGCCGTCTTCAACGCCTGGCCGGGTTTGAATTGCGGCACACGGGTGGCAGCGATCTGGATCGGCTCCCCCGTCCGTGGGTTCCTTCCTATCTTGGCAGCCCGCTCAGCCACCGAGAAAGATCCGAACCCAAGCAGTGTCACGTCCCCTCCTGACGCCAGGGTCTCCTGAATGGTGGCCTCTATGGCGTTGATTGCCTTCTCGGCCTGCGCTTGTGTCATTCCTGCGGCCTTGGCCACGTGTGCTGTGAGATCTGATTTGTTCATCGTTACTTCTCCTGTTGAGTTACTGTCGTTCCGTTCGCCACTCGCTTCCGCAATGCCAAACCCGTCTTGAAAAAAACTACCCGCTTGGCCTCCACCGCCACGGGGACTCCCGTCTTTGGGTTGCGGCCTGTACATTCACGTGGTGAACTGGCTCTACTGAGTATGCGCAATGGCAGTGGTCCACACAACGATCTCTTCGACAGCTTCTGTCGGTGCGCCTAAGTGGTCTGTTTTCGGCTCATACAGTTTTGTATGCACGTTTTTTGGCAGGGCATCAAACATCTCTTGTTTAACCTTGAGCAACCCTGGATGGTCATTTGTCGGAACTATAAACAAAACCGGCATTGACGGTTTTAAGCTTCGTATAGCCATGCTTTCGTTCATTGCACCATCGGGATCAAACCAAGTCATATACACGGAAGGTGTGGTTGGGATGGGATAGGTACCCTTGCTACCCTCAAAATCGACCAGATTTGCCTGTTCACCACCCTTCCCTTCATTTATGAGTTGACGCGCCAGAGCCACCGTTTCACCCAGTCTTCCCCGGAATCCTTGTCCCCCCACATTGCCCCCAGGCGCAATCGCAATGACACCGTCAACAGTGTGCGTGGCACCAAAGTGGAGGGCAAACACACCTCCCTGACTATGTCCTGCAACAAACAGAGTCATTGCTCCCTGTTCTTTCAATGCATTCAATGCCGATTCAACCTCACTGTCGGCTGTCTTGACATCCACGTCATAACTGCGCATGCCGGACCAAGGCATCTCCAAATTTTTAACCAGATATCCTTTCTCTGCCAGCAGGTAGGCCAGGGTTGAGACGTTCTTTGTCGGCGAGCCACCCTTGCCGTGCATAATCACAATCCCAATCTTGGCCTCGGTCATCGTTTCGGCCACCGACCTTGATTATCGCGACTCAGAAAGGGGTGTCACCAAGGTGAAAAAAGTGTAGGCTCGGTTTGGCAAGTATCCGCTTGCCACGTCATCCACCACAGAGGAGACACCGAGCCATGGCACATTCAACCACAAAAAAAGAGCCGAAGACAACCAAAAATCGTCAATGGGGTCGCAAGGAGGTCGCATCGAACCTGATCCAGTTCGAGGAGATTCGTTCCAAGAAGAATAGCCAGCGGGAGGCAACCAAGGAAATGGGCATTCCACGTACCTCTGTCCAGTATTGGCTGAAGCGACGGGATGAATTGGACGCATCTCCAGTGGTCAAGGCGTTTTTTGAGAGTCCTGAAGGGTTGGCCTTTTTGCACCGTTTGGTGATGGCCGCCAGATTTGTTATATTGTCGCTTTCACCTGGAAGTATCCAGATAGTCTGTTTTTTTCTTGAATTGAGCAACCTGGACGTCTTTGTGGCCTCATCGCATGGAACGCAACAAAAGGCTGCTGTCGCCATGGAGAAGGAGATGGTGGTGTTTGGTCAAGAAGAACGCGCCCGTTTGGCACCAATCATGGAGCCGAAAAAGGTGACAGTCTGCGAAGATGAGACGTTTCACCCCGATATTTGCTTGGTAGCTGTCGAACCACTCTCCAACTACATCATTTTGGAGGAGTATGCCACTCAACGCGACGCAAAGACTTGGACGGAGGCTATGCAGGAAGCCTTGTCTGATTTGCCGGTGAGCATTATCCAAGTGACCAGCGACGAAGCGAAGGCTCTGAAACGTCACACAGAAGTTGAACTGGGTGTTCACCACTCTCCCGATCTTTTCCACGGACAGCACGAAATCGGCAAGGGAATTTTTTTGCCATTGTCGTCCCAAATCAACCGGGCCAAGGAAGAGCATGAGAAAGCGGTTCAGGAAGCGCAACGTCTGCTGAAAGAGCGTCAGGATTGGGAAAGCCAACCCCGACATCGGACAGGAAAATCGCCCGATTTTGCAAAGCTTATTCATATGGCTGACTGGCGGGATGCGGCCACCGAGGTGGATCTTGAAAACGCGATTGCCCGGAAAAAACGTGCCAAGGAAATCCTGGGGGAAATCGGTAGTGCATACCACCCGTTTGATTTAGGCACAGGGGGTCCCCGTCAAGCTGAACAGGTGGAACGGTTGATCGAGCAATCTTTCTCGGATTTGAATGCGATTGCGCGGGAAGCCCAGTTGCCAGATCGGGCGATCCAGCACATTGAGAAGGCTCACAGATTGGTGCCGTCCATGGTAGAAACCATCGCTTTTTTTTGGAGCATAGTGTCGATATCTTTGAAGAAATTGGATCTTCCTTGGGAGATTGAACTGGCTATGATGCAAAACCTGATTCCCGCATTCTACCTCCGATACGCCGCTGGAAAGGCTAAAAAAGCCATTGATCGGAAAACCATCCTGGAGGTTTCAGAAAAGCTCCTGGCTCCCTTGCGAGATCCAGATGGCCCCCTATCCATCTTGGACAAGGACCAAATCCGGCATCTTGAGAGGGTTGCGAAGGAATGTGCTGGGTTTTTCCAACGTTCCAGCTCCTGTGTGGAGGGGAGGAACGGACAACTGGCCCTCCATCACCACAGCCAGCACAACATCAGTCGCCGGAAACTTCAGACGTTGACGGTGGTCCACAACTTTTGCATCAAACGTCCAGACGGAACGACGGCGGCAGAGCGGTTTTTTGGGAACAAACCGAGAGACTTGTTCGAGCATTTACTGGCTCGGCTTGATTTGCCGGCGAGACCTGCAAAACGACGGTCCCAGCCAGCATCGCAACAATGGCAGATCGCTGCCTGAGGATGGTAATGGCCGAAACGATGACCGAGGCCCCAATCTTCACATCCCCGGTTCCGGCCATGGCTGACAGCGACGGCGATAGGAACATAAACGGCAACATCAATACAATCAATGAACGGCTAATAAAGTGCGTCACAAACCTCTCCTTGGAAGGGTGCTGAGCAGGTATTCCCCCGGCAGAGAAAGGGGGGAATGGCAGGATGGAGTCGCCAATGTGGCCAGCCACATTGTTCAGCTATCCACCCGCTTCCTCAATGCCAAACCCGTCTTGAAAAAAACTACCCGCTTGGCTTCTACCGCCACGGGGACTCCCGTCTTTGGGTTGCGGCCTGCCCGATCGCGGCGTTCCTTCAGTCCAAAGCTGCCGAAACCACGTAATTCGACCCGGCGGCCACCCTCCAACGAATGCGCGATGGTCCCGAACACGGCATCGACGGCAGCATCTGCGTTTTTGTGGGACAGCTTCACCTGCTCAGCAACCAGCTTGATCAATTCTGACCTTGTCATGGCTCATCTCCTTTTTGTCATGCATCTCCACGAGAGAGCGCATCCTAACAGATGGAACCACGCGCTGTAAAAGGGGAAAA
>CAIWLA010000523.1 GCA_903913345.1 uncultured Magnetococcales bacterium
GGCCGTGCATGGCGAACTCGTGGATCGGGTGTTGCGGTTCACCCAGGGAGAGGGTCTGGGCATGACAGACACATTCAACCTGCGCTTTGATGTCATGATTGTGTTTGTCTCTGCGGTATTGCACCATCTGCACACGGTCGGGGGATACGAAGCCTGTTCCCAGATGCTGTGGGATCTCACCTTCGAGGGACTGGAAGAGAGTTTGCGCGACCGGGGCGTCACCGACCTGCGCATCGCCTCCCGGATGCGCACCCTGCTGCAAGAGGCAACCGGGCGGCGCAACGCCTGTCTGGCCGCCTGGGAACGGCCAGAGGATCCGGAGGCCATCCGTCTGGTCATCGCCCGCAATGTGTTCAATGGGGCCGCTGTCACGGATCCACACATTGACAGTCTGCTGCTCCATCTGTCAGGATTTTTGGCCTTGATCATCGCCTGGACCGAAACGGGGGCTTTGCCCCCGACCCCACCAGGGGGATGATCCCCCTGAACCCGTCATCGTAAAAAACGATTCATAAAAAAGGGTTGGGAGGGAGACCGGGGAAGATCAGGATCAAGGCCGATGCCAACCACCATACGACTGAAAGGAAATACCCCATGAACAAATTGACCATTGATCAAATCGACCTGGCCGGCAAACGGGTGTTTATCCGGGTCGATTTTAATGTGCCGATCACCGATGCGGGCCTCATCCGGGAAGAGACCCGCATCGTGGCGGCCCTGCCGACCATTCGCCTGGCCCTGAAAAAGGGGGGACGGGTGATTATCGCCTCCCATTTTGGTCGCCCG
Organism: uncultured Magnetococcales bacterium; assembly: GCA_903913345.1. Classification (GTDB taxonomy): domain Bacteria; phylum Pseudomonadota; class Magnetococcia; order Magnetococcales; family Magnetaquicoccaceae; genus Magnetaquicoccus. The sequence goes on from CAIWLA010000523.1 coordinate 787, forward strand.
GAGGGGAAGGTCATGCCGGAATATTCCCTCCGCCCGATGGCAGACCGTCTGGCCCAACTGCTCGGCCAGGCGGTGCCCCTGGCACCGGACTGTGTCGGGGCCGAGGTGGAACGGTTGGTGGATGCATTGCAACCGGGGGAGATTTTGATGCTGGAAAATGTCCGCTTCCAGCCGGGAGAGACCAAAAACGATCCGCAACTGGCCGATGCCTTTGCCCGTCTGGCGGATGTCGTGGTCAACGATGCATTCGGGGCCGCCCACCGGGCACACGCCTCCAATGTGGGCATTGCCCAACGGGTATCGCCCGCCGTGGCCGGTCTGCTGATGGCAGCCGAAATCGATTATTTCAACAAGGCGGTACGCCATCCCCAACACCCGGTGACGGCCATTCTGGGCGGTTCCAAGGTCTCCACCAAGATAGCGGTGATCGACTCCCTCCTGGACAAGGTGGACCAGATACTGATCGGCGGTGCCATGGCCTTTACCTTTTTCAAGGCCAGGGGGTATACCGTGGGAACCTCCCTGGTGGAGGATGAGATGCTGGATGTGGCCCGCCATGCGGAGGCCAAGGCCAGAGAGAAAGGCGTGGTTCTGCTGTTGCCGGTGGATGTCGTCATTGCCCAATCACGCCAGGCGGAGACCACGCAAATTGTCCCGGTGGAAGAGATTCCAGAGGGTTGGATGGGGTTGGATATTGGCCCGGAGACGGTGCGCCTGTTTGACCATGCATTGCAGTCGGCCAAGACCATCGTCTGGAATGGCCCCCTGGGTCTCTTTGAGAAGCCCGCCTTTGCCCACGGCACCCTGGCCTTGGCCGATTGTGTGGCCCGGTCAACCGCACTCTCCATCGCAGGGGGCGGTGACACCGATGCCGCATTGCGCCAGGCAGGCGTGGCAGAACGCATTTCGTTCATCTCCACCGGTGGAGGGGCCTTTATGGAGTGGCTGGAGGGCAAGGAATTGCCGGGGATAACGGTGTTGACGGAGGCGTAGGGAAGGATCAATGCAATCTCTCCTCGAAAAAATTTTCCAGATGGATGTAACGGATAATATTGTTGGATTAGTCAAATTCATGGGAGAAGGGAGATACTCGCCACAAAAATTGTTGCTTGCCGCTTCTCACTTGTTGGCCTCGGGAAGGATTCGACCCGCCTATATCCTGGCCATGCTGCTGGCCAAGAATGGTTACCGGAATACCACCATTTTTACGGCACTCAGCATGGGTGGACTGCTCTACGGCAATCAAATCGAGGCCGCACACGGACTGAACGGATTGCATGCTCAGGCCGTGGCCCTGCCTGTCGAGCAACAAACCGCTCTGTTCGAGCCAATCATCGTTCCGATGCTGTATCTGCTGCAACGCGATGAGATCCGTGCCGATAAAAGGCGCATTCTACAGCTCTTTGAAGTCTTGAAAGCAGCCGTACCGTGTTGCCGTCAGATATTCGATTGGGACGCAA
>CAIWLA010000524.1 GCA_903913345.1 uncultured Magnetococcales bacterium
GGCGTTATTTCCGCGCTCGTTTCGAGAATCCGTCGGTGAGAAACCCGCACCGGTCACAAGAATGGAGGAGTCGGCCCTGTTTATCGTTGCCGTCTTGGATGAATTCGCCCTCCATGCCGGAGTCGTCGCATCCTCGCGGGCCGTAAAAGTGCGCATCCAGAGGGCGCACCAGCCGCCCCCTGGGATCGGTGTAACTCGGGGTTTGGTTTGTCTCGGTGTCCATGGTCGTGTTCCTGTGTGCTTTGGTGGCCGCCGGGATCTGTTTCCCGGCGGCCTGTTTGGTTGTCACTATTCGATCCGATAAGTGCTCGGTTTGCCTGTGGTATGCGGCATGCGCACCACGTTCAAGCCCAGCTTTTTCTTGAGTGCGCCAGCCATCGCGCCCCTGATCGTGTTCGAATTCCAGCCAGTGGCCTCGCCGATCTGCTCGATGGTGGTTCCCTCCGGACGTCTGAGCAGGGCAATCACCTGGGCCTGTTTGCTGTTCTCCCTGGTACGGCGGGGTGTGGCGGTTTGCGTCTTTTTCTGTTTGGCCTCCTCGTGGCCCAGCATGTAGGCGTCCGTCAGGGCGTTCCGGATCCATGGCCAGTTTTTGGGAGTCACCAACTCCTCTGGCAAGTGCTTCCGGGCGATCCGCAGGTAGTCCTCGTCGGCCTCCAGGAGAATGTTGGGGTTTTCAGTCTCTGCCAGGGCCTGTTCGGCGGCGTTGACATCCTCTTCAAAGTCGCCATCCGCAGGGGCGTCATCGGAATTGGCCGGGGGCAGGTCCGCCGGGTCCATCGGGCTGAAGAGCGACCGGGGCGGATCGTCATAATCGTCCGGGCCATCCGGCTCTTCGCTGGCGGCGTTCATCTCCTCGTGGTGGGCCGCAGCGTCTGCAGGCATGTTGTCGTTCCAGGCCTGCACGACGGCATCGTCGCTGAAATCCGGGCCAGGACCATGGGCAGGCGGTTCGTCGGCCGGGGTTTTGAGCAGTCCTCCGGAGTCGTTGAGGAGGCGACCAGCCTCGTCAATGAGGTGTTTGGCCCGCAGGGCCTCGACCACTTTCTTGGCGGCACCGCCCTTGATGTGTTCCGGCAGGGGATGGATGGAACCATCGGTGCGATTGAGGGCGGCTGCCAGGACGGTCTGTTGTGCAGGGGTCAGGTTTGTCATGTGCGTTGCTCCTGTTTGGGTTGGTTTGTGCTGCTTCGTTGAGACACATGAAGCCATAGTTCCAACAGGGTAATCAAGCGCAAGGTGATGAATTTGAACGATTTTTTTAAATAGTTTAACCGCGTGGCGATAAGGAGTTATCCAATGCCATCGAACGCTCTGATGCCCTCCTACAGGGAGTATTTTTACCAGGGGTTGAAGCCAGATCCCCTGCTGACGGTTTCCGCCTGGGCCGACCAATACCGGATGCTCTCGTCGGTGGCCTCCGGCGAGCCCGGCCTGTGGCGCACCAGTCGGACCCCATATCTCCAGGAGATCATGGATTGCCTGTCGCCGTCGTCGCCGATGGAGCGGGTGGTGTTCATGAAGGGGGCGCAACTCGGGGGGACCGAGGCAGGCCTCTGCTGGTTGGGCTATGTCATCCATCAGGCTCCCGGTCCCATGCTGCTGGTCCAGCCCACGGTGGAGACCGCCAAGCGGCATTCCAAGCAACGCATCGATCCGTTGATCGAAATCAGTGCCGTCTTGAAGGATCTGGTGAAAGATCCCAGATCCCGCGATAGCGGCAATACGATCCTGGGAAAGGAATTTCCCGGTGGCGTTTTGATTTTGACGGGTGCCAACTCGGCGGTGGGGTTGCGTTCCATGCCCATCCGCTACCTGTTCATGGATGAAATCGACGGATATCCAGGGGACGCCGATGGCGAGGGTGACCCGGTGGCATTGGCCACCCAACGCACGGTCACCTTTGCCAACCGCAAGATTCTGATGGTCTCGACCCCCACCATCAAAGGGTTCAGCCGGATTGAGGCGGCCTACCAGGAGAGCGACCGGCGACGCTACTGGTTGCCGTGCCCGACCTGCAAGGAACTGCAGGTACTGGAATGGAAACAGGTGCGGTGGCCGGATGGCAATCGGGAACAGGCTTTTTACGAGTGCATCCATTGCGGTGTCTCCATCCAGGATTACCAGAAAGGCTGGATGCTGGCACACGGCCAGTGGATTGCGGAAAACCCCACCAACAGGGTGGCAGGGTTTCACCTCTCCAGTCTTTACTCGCCGCATGGTTGGACCTCCTGGAGCGACATTGCCGTTGAGCATGGTCAGGTTTATCGCGATCCCCCCCGGTTGAAGGTGTGGGTCAACACCAAGCTGGGAGAAACCTGGGAGGAGAGTGCCGAGCAGTTGGATGGCGAAGGGCTGATGGCGCGGCGGGAGATGTTTGGCCCGTTGTTGCCACCCGGCATCGTCCTTCTCACCGCCGGTGTCGATGTCCAGGATGACCGCCTGGAGTTGGAGATCGTCGGTTGGGGTCGGGATGAAGAGTCCTGGTCGGTCGCCTACTGGGTGTTGTGGGGTGACCCGGCCGGGCCTGCGGTTTGGCAGGATCTGGAAAATCTCTTGTACCGGGCGTTCCCCCATGCCAGGCAGGTATCCGACCTGTATGTCCGAGCGGCTGCCATTGATACCGGCGGTCACCGTTCCATGGAGGCCTACACCTTTTGTCGGACTCGGCAGGAGCGGCGGATCTGGGCCATCAAGGGGCTGGGCGGCATGGGGAAACCCATCTGGCCCCGGCGTTCCAGCCGCAACAACAAGGGCCGGGTGCCCCACTTCATGGTGGGCGTGGATGCGGCGAAGGAGTCCATCTATTCCCGCCTGCGTCTGAAAGAGCCGGGGCCGGGCTATTGCCATTATCCTCTGGATCGGGATGCCGAGTGGTTTCGGCAATTGACGGCAGAGAAGATCACCACCCGTTACACCAAAGGCCGTCCCATCCGGGAGTGGGTCAAAAAGTCGCACGACCGCAACGAGGCCCTGGACTGCCGGGTGTACGCCATGGCGGCCTTGCACGGGCTGATGGGCATGGGGCTGCAGTTGAACAA
>CAIWLA010000525.1 GCA_903913345.1 uncultured Magnetococcales bacterium
CCCGAATCCCTTCCTGTCAATGATACAACTCAGGCAAACCGCCGCAGCACCTCGGCGGAGACAACCTGTTGATTCAACGCGGCATCTTCCCAACTGCCCCCCCAGGCGAGGACAAACAGTTGCGAATAATAGAGCACCGGTATGTTGAATGCGGTGCCAAACATCTGGTTGATCTTGCCTTGATAGACCTCCACATTCAGTTGACAGACCGGACACGGGGTGATGATCACCTCGGCCCCATTGTCCACCGCATTTTGCAGCAGGTCGCGCACCAGGGCACAGGCCTTTTCCATCTCGGAAAACATGAGTGCCCCCCCACAGCAGGCGGCCTTTTTCGGATAGGGCACCGCCGTTGCTCCAACGGCCTCAATCATCTTGTCGAGATAGAGGGGATTTTCATAACTCTCCCCCGCGATGCCAAACGGACGGTTGGTCTGACAGCCCACGTAGCCTGCCACCTTCAATCCCGTCAAGGGTTTTTTGACCTTGGATTTCAAGACATCCCAACCCACATCCTCGATCAATACCTCCACCATGTGACGGGTCTTGATCCCGCCATCATAGGAGAGATCCGCCTCCTTGAGGGCGGTGTTGAGGTCCGCCCGTACCTGCGGTTCATGCTCGATGCGCTCGGCGGTCTCCCGTATGGCCAGCCAGCAGGCGGCACAGGTGGCCACCAGATCGGTCGTCCCCCGCTGCTTTTTGGCCAACGCCAGGTTGCGCGCCGACATGGCCAGACGGGGCAACTGTCCACCCCCCGCATAGCCAATGGAGGCCGCACAACAGTTCCAGTCATCAATCTCGTTGAGCTGGATCCCCACCATTTTGCACATGGACTGGACTGAATGTTCCATGTTGGCCGCCGAGGCATTCTTTTCAGAACTGCAACCGGGGAAAAATGTATACTCCTTCATGCGCCCGCCTCCCTCTTCTCTTCTATTTCCTGAGCCTTGGCGAGCATCGCCTTGAACCCGGCATATCCCTTGATTTTGCCCCGAAAAGGCATGGGATTCAAACGTCTGGTCATCAGCATCCCCAGGGCGGAATCTTTCATCTCCAACCCCTGCTTGATGCCCGAAGCCAGACCATCCACAAAATACAACCGCATCGTCAACATCACCTCACCCACCCGACCCGTGCTGACAATGTTGGGCCAAAAGATGCGTGTGGCAAACCGGTTGGTCACCTGATCCAGCTCCGCATACCCCTTGACCGAGGCATACCGGGCCAAACCATGGACAATATGGGTGATGGGCAACCCACGGGGACAACGCACAATACAGTTGTAACAGGAGGTGCACATCCACATGGAGTGGCTCTTCAACACCTCCTCCTTCTTGCCCGCCCGCACCATCTGGAACAACTGCCGGGGCGAATATTCCCAGTGCGGCCCAAACGGGCAGGATCCCGCGCAAACACCACACTGTTTGCACATCTTGATCCAGTTCCCCATCTCGGAATTTTTGTATACATCCCGAGCAAACGAGAGGTCATACGCCATGGTTTAAAACTCCTTGTAGGGGTTGGGATCCAGAGCGGCAATCTGCGCAGCAAAATCATTGATCATCTGCGGCAGTCGATCGGCATCCATAATGTTAACCTCCACCATTTTGACCCGATCGGACTCCAGTTGCAACCGATCCAGGGTCTCAGAGACCTTGCTCAAACGGGTCTCAGCCAAGGCGGAACCCCGCACATTATGGCACTGATAATCATCCCCATGCCGGCACCCCATGAGCAGGATACCATCGAAGCCACTGGACATGGCATCCGCAATCCAGACCAGATTCATCGAACCCATGCAGCGCAACGGAACGACCCGAATGTACGGCGTGAGCCGACTGCGTTGCTGGCCCACCATGTCCAGGGCAGGCATGGCATCGTTGACACAGGCAAAGACCAGAATACGCGGTTTTTCGTCGTCTGCGGGCGGCACCTCCACCTCTTTGAGCATGGCACCGATCATGTCCACCGAATAGTTGGCGAACGAGATGATCTTTTGCGGACAAGCCCCCATACAGGTGCCGCAACGCCGACACCGGGTGGGATTGAAGAGGGGATTGCCCTTCTCGTCCTCGTTGATGGCACCGAACGGACACTCCTCCGTACACCGCTTGCACTGGGTACACCCCTCCCGCCGGAACGATGGATAGGAGAGATCCCCCGAACGGGGATGGACCGCCGCCCCGCGCGCCACCGACTCCACCACCTGAATGGCCTTCAGGGCGGCCCCGGTGGCATCGGTGATGCTCTCGGCAATGCCCATGGGCCGCCGCGCCGGACCCGCCGCATAAATGCCGGTCCGTCGGGTTTCATATGGGAAACAGATGAAATGGGAGTCGGGAAAGCCCCATTTCAAATCCGGCATGCTCCGCCCCTGGCGATAG
>CAIWLA010000526.1 GCA_903913345.1 uncultured Magnetococcales bacterium
CCGACAATCTCGCCAATATTCCGGGTCTGTTCGCTCAACTGGACGATGCTGTCGGCGATATAATCCATTTCTTCCTTGATCCGGGAGATGCCCGCGATGGCCTGGGACGAGGCGGTACCGCCCGATCTGGCCACATTGCGCAATGATCGCGCCTCCTGGACCATCTCTTTGGCTTTGTCATTGGCGACATGCGCCGTGTGCCGCACCTCCTCGACGGTGGCACTGACCTCCATGACGGTGGTGGACGTTTCGACGGAACTGGCGGCCAACTGGGAGGCCGTGGCGGCCAGTTCGCTGGTGGCCGTGGACAGGGAAACACTGCCAGCCGCCATCTGCACAACCTGTTCACGCAAAATGGCATGCATTTTGTTCATGCTGCGGATCACAAAAACGGCGATGGCACCCCCGATCACCACCGTGAGCAGACCGACAATCCAGATCAAATGATCAAGCATCTCGGTCGTCTTGACGATGATGCCGAGATTCGAGCGGGCTTCATCGACCTGGGCCTTCCGAAATGGTTCGAGCGCATTCCGAACTGTATCGGAATCCTTGTCAAACTTGACCATCATGGCATCGCCAGCCGCCTTGCCCGACCCGATATAGGCCTCCACCATTTTCAATCCCGTCTGCATCAATTCATCGAAATCCTTGAGGATCTCATCAATCTGACGCACTTCCGCCTGGCTGTTTTCGTTGCTGAACATTTTCCTGAACCGGTCGGTTCCCTCGCGCACCCGCTTGGCATGCACCGTCGCTTCCTGCACGGAATCCCGGTTGCCCGTCAAGGAAGCATCGGTCAGAAACTGTTGTACCGCGTTGACATCTCCCGTCATTTCCTCCACCAACAGGGCGAAGGGAACACTTTCGTCGCGCACCACAACCGCCTTCCTTTCCACATCCTTGAGCTGGACCAGGAAAATACCAAACGCGATGCACATGATCAAAAGCATCAGGGAAAACCCCAAACCCAACCGAACCCCAATCCGCATATTGCTCATTGTCGTACCATGTCCCATTTATTTCACCACCATTTTCGGATCGGACAGCAATTTTTTGCCATCCAGAATGACCGTCTGATCACACGTGATCGCCTTCAAAAATTCCCGCCTGATACCGGTCAAAGTGGGCAGGGAGGCAACGGTTTCCGCTTCTGGAATAGATCGTATACCCCGTATGGCATCGGCCAGAATGCCATACTCCATCTCTGGAGAACGCAGCACGATGACCCGGCTTGAATCGGAAACCTCCTTTCCCGGCAGATCGAAAAACTGCCGTACATCCACGACCGAGATGATTTTCCCCCGCATATTGACAACCCCAAGTATAAAGGCGGGCACACCGGGAATCTCGGTCAATTCCTTCAGGGGAAATATTTCGTGGATATACGGTAACTCAATGGCATAGAGTTCCGCGTTGATGGAAAATTCAACCACGGTAAAAATGGTGCCCTCCACCGGTCGTGTCCCGGATTCCCGGGCCAAAAGTTTGGCCCGATCTTTGAGCAGTTGCTTTTTATCCACAGGAATCTCCGTCCAATCCACCTCTGCGGCCATGTTAATTGTTTCTGTATGTTTTTCAATCATTTATTCAACCCATTATCCGTTATCTGGTGTGCCATATGGATGATCGTGGCCGCAGTTAAACCGTCCGAAAACGGGACGATGGAATCGGGAGAGGCATTTTTCAACAGATCCAATACATTGCGCGCAAATTTCCCGGCCCGTTTTTTGTCCCGACACAGGCTGGCCAGTTGCAGATGCGCAATCACCAGATCGGGTTGCAAAAACAGGGTTTTTTCCAATAATGCCACCGCCCCGTCGGGATCCCCTTTTTCCAGCAGAATAAGGGCAAGGTCATAATAATAATCGGCTTGCAGCCGGTCGGTGGCAATGGCGCGCCGGTACCCCTGTTCCGCCTGATCGAGATTGCCCAGATTGGCCTGTATTTTGGCCAAAAGGACGATCGCTTCCTGGTGGCGTGCGGAAGAATCGGATGGATCCGGTTTTTTTTGCGTATCCAAATAACCCGTCAACAGGGAGGCCGCTTCCGTTAAACGTCGATCACCAAATAAAATTTTAGCTTTTTCCAGTACACCGTCTTCCTGGAAGGATTTTTTCACCCCCAATGGCCCGATTGATCGGGGTTTGGGTAAAGTCTTCCTGGCTTCCCGTGCGGGCTGGATCGACACAGTGGGTCTGGGAGAATTGTGCGTTGCACCCCATATCACGGGTTGGATCTGTTTTTTGACCAACCGCTTGCGAAACACATTGGGTTCGGAGGATCTGTCGATGGTCAGGCCGGGATGTTGAATCAAGGCGGATTCGCTGGGACTGACGACAAACCAGCCATCCTCGGCGAGCAACACGCAAAATTTATCGATAATTTCATCCCGCTTTTCCTTGGTAAAATACATCAACACGTTGCGGCAAAAGATGACATCAACGGCAGCGGGTTTATCCAATGGCGATGGGTAACTTTCGGCCACCAGATTCACCTTCATGAATATAACCTTTTTTTGGATCTGCGAGATTATTTGGAATTTGTCATGACCGACCTTGGTAAAATATCTTTCCAGAATACCCGGTGGTGGGTTTCTGAAAGACCAACCCGAGTATATACCCAATCGTGCCTTGTCAAGCGCGACCGGATTGACATCTGAAGCCACTATGTGCACCTCCTTGTTGGATAGAGGTGTCTGCGCTGTCATGGCCATGGTATAGGGTTCTTCCCCGCTGCTGCAACCTGCACTCCACAGGGTGATCCGCTCTTTATTGGAATGATGCAATTCGGGTAAAATCTCATTGCCGAGCAAATGGAAATTTTTTTCATCCCTGAAAAAATAGGTTTCGCCAATGGTCAACTGTCTGGCAAGCAGTTCCATGCGCTCCGCATGATCAGCATCGTTCAAAAACCATTTGACAAAATCGCGCTGGTCCTGGAACCGGAGGGAAAGGGCCATGTCGCGCAAATGCCTCGCCAGATCTCCCAAACGGTCCTTTGGAAAGGGTATACCTATTATATCCTGAATCAACAGCAACAATTGAGCAAGGTCGGCCTGATCCAGCATCACCAGAAGTTCAGGACTCTTCTTGCCCAGGGATAAATCCATGTCCATCCAGCAACATCCTCGTGTCTTCCATGATAAGGGGAAATAATTTTTCCATCTTTATAAACAATACCGTTTGGTTATCATATTTTCCAACTCCGGAAATATATTTATCCAGTTTTGGGTATATGTTTTTTGATTCCAAAGCGGCATCCTGGACAAATGCGTCGACGCCCAACACCCGATCAACAAAAAAACAAAAGGCTGTTTTTCCGGCCAGGAGCACCAATCGGTCATCCGGGTCAATCGGCCTGTCGGAAAGTTCCAACCGACTACGCAAGTCCACAACGGGCAAAATGCGCCCCCCCAGGTTGGCCAGTCCCAGGAGCAGTTCCGGTGCTTCGGGTAAAAAGGTAATTTGCATGGCGCGATATACCCTCTCCACCTCATCGACGCCGATCGCAAATAATTGCTCGCCCACTAAAAAAACCACTTTATTTTCTGAATTGGTATTCATTGTGTAATATTATCTTGGTAGCGCATAATGAGCCAGCACGCTGGCACCCGACAGGATAGAGCCTCGTGGAAAGGATAAATGCAACGGAAGCATCGTGAAGGACCAACCCACAAGAATCAAGCAAATTTGTTATGTTGGTGGAGTTTTTTTGCATGTTGGCGGGAAGGCGGGTTCGCCATGCCACTGGCGGCGGCTATCCTGGCGATGCCTTTCGTCACCGAAACCACCCATCCGGCCACCGACGCTCTCCTGCTTCAAGATGCGAGAATCTGTGTGCGCGATCGCACCTCCCCTGCGCACCAGGATCGCCTTGTTCCCTGTTCGATTGCAATTTGGTATAAAAGGGGAAAAACCGTGCCTTCGAAACAGGGTGCGAAATAGATGGGTTGTAGTCTGCCATCTTTTCAGGCAGGCTTGTCGGGATTTTTGAATTCGGTCGAAAAGGAGGTAGCGCGTGGCCGCTGCCGAGGAGAGAATGTGTCACCATCCACTGACAAACAGGCTGCAAGATCTGGAAATGCCCCCCTGGCCGATCGCATGCGCCCAGCAACCCTGGAAGAATTGCTGGGGCAAGACCAGTTGATTGGCCCTGGACGGTTTCTCACCCAGGCCCTATCGGTGGAGCGGTTGCCGTCGATGATTTTGTGGGGGCCACCGGGTTGTGGAAAAACGACGATAGCGCGCTTGGTGGCCAAGCAGAGTCGTTTGCCCTTTGAAGCCCTTTCGGCGGTCTTTGCCGGAGTAAAAGAGGTGCGAGCGGTGGTGGAGCGGGCCAAATCACCGATGGTGGCCGGTACGGGTGGCATCATTCTGTTTATGGACGAAATCCATCGTTTTAACAAGGCCCAGCAGGATGCCTTTCTTCCATATGTGGAAGACGGTACCATCATCCTGATGGGAGCCACCACCGAAAATCCCTCGTTCGAGATCAATGGTGCG
>CAIWLA010000527.1 GCA_903913345.1 uncultured Magnetococcales bacterium
ACACGATGGATGAGGAGACGGGGTTCATCGGGGGTGGGAGCCGTGACCACATCAATGCGCTGTTCCCCGATTTTGAACTGCGCCTTGACCACAAAGCGGGATACGGCATCCTGTATCTCTTTGGATGTTTGCGTGAAGCCTGTAATATAGAGATCAATATCCCCGCCGCGTCGCTGATCATCCGCACGGGAACCGAACAGCCACACCTGCGCCTGGGGACCGAACACCTCGGCGGTCAGCTGCTTGAATATCTCTCTCTGGAACGGTGTCAGACGCATGGCGGCACACGCACCCCCGTTGGTCTCGCTGGCAGTGGATACACAATGGATCGAGTCTACCCCCTTTTCCGCCAAAAAACGAGTAAATCAAAATTCTCCGCATCAAACCCGTTCATCAACGCTTCCATCGCGACGCATCTGGCGTTAGAATCCCCTGGAGATTGGCGCACGGCATTTTTCAGGAGCATCCCCATGACCCACCCAACCACGACCCATTTTGGCTTCAGCGAGGTTCCCTTTGCCGAAAAGGTGGCCAAAGTCAAAGAGGTGTTTGATTCTGTCGCGGGCAACTATGACCTGATGAACGATTTGATGTCCCTGGGCGTACATCGCCTCTGGAAACAGTTTGCCATCCGGCGTCTGCGGATCCGACCCGGACAGTCCATCCTGGATGTGGCCGGGGGAACCGGCGATCTGGCGCGACTGATGCACGACCGGTTGGAAGGACGCGGCATGGTCACCATCTACGACATCAACGCCAACATGCTGGAGCGCGGGCGAAACCGTCTGGTGGATGAAGGACGAATCCAGGGGTTGTACTGGGCACAGGGCAATGCCGAAGAGTTACCCTTCCCGGACAACACCTTCCATGCCGTGACCATCGGTTTTGGCATTCGCAACGTCACCCAGATGGAGGCCGCCTTCCGGGAGATGGTGCGGGTGTTGCGTCCGGGCGGACAACTGCTCTGCCTGGAGTTTTCCCATCTGGCCATTCCCTTTCTGCAACCCCTCTATGATGCCTATTCGTTCCAGGTGTTACCGGAATTGGGACACTGGGTGGCCAAAGATCGGGAGGCCTATCAATACCTGGCGGAATCCATCCGCCGTTTTCCCGATCAGGCACACGTGGCTCACTTGTTGGAAGAGTGCGGACTGTTCGGCGTTCATTATCATAATCTCAGTGCCGGCATCGCCGCCGTACACGTTGGCAGAAAGGTCTGAATCCATGACAAACTGGTTTTCCTTCCCACTCAAATGGCTGCCGCAGCCTCTGACGGCCGTCACCCTGGGCATTACGCTCAACCTCTTTTTCAAACGGTATCCCGAATTGAAAAATCGCCTGGCCGAGTTGTCGGGCAAGGTTTTTCAGTTTGATGTCGAGGATCTGGAGCAATCCTTTTTCATGGTGGTGGACGAAGGAGGGGATGTGCGCATCCACACCTATTCCGATACCATCTCCCACGTCACCATGTCGGGCAGCAGTGGTGCCTTTTGGGCCTTGCTGTTCAATACGCGGGATCCCGATTCGCTCTTTTTTGCCAGGGAGTTGAAATTGTCCGGGGAGACCGATACCGGTCTGCACTTTAAAAACATACTGGACAACGTGGAGATTGATTGGGAAAAAGAGCTGGCTCCCTGGATGGGATCCTGGCTGGCCGGGGCGACGGTACGCACGGTGGAACAACTGAAACGGGCCACGGAACAGGGATGGGACAAGGCCGAAGCCGGGATGGACGATTGGCTGAAGGGATATAAAATACCACGTCAGGCACAAGGGAGTGGGTTTCGGGAGGCGGTGGATGAACTGGTCGGTCGCGCCGAACGGCTGGAGCGCGCCATTGTCCGCCTGGAACACCGACGCGCCTTGGCACAGGCCACCTCGACAGCCCAGGCCGAACCACCAGTGGCGAAGAAATCCGCCGCATCGCCCCATCCAAAAGCCGTATAGCTTCCATGCTGGGACATTATCGCTCCTTCAAACGCCTGCTGGGTATTGGCAGAATTTTGGCCCACTATGATGTGGAACCTCTGTCTACCCTCTACTGGCCATTTCATCTGCTGACCTGGGTGCTGGGCATCTACCCGTCGGTGCGTCGGGCGCGTCGCCAGTCGCCCCAGGTGCGGCTGCGCCTGGCCATGGAGGAGTTAGGCCCCACCTTTATCAAATTTGGCCAGGCCATCTCCACCCGCACCGAGATTCTGCCGGAACTCTTCAGCGTGGAGATGAAAAAACTCCAGGATGAAGTGCCCCCTTTCCCCTTTGCCCAGGCGGCGGAAATCATCCAGAAGGATCTGGGTGGTCCGGTGGAAAAATTTTTCCGCACCTTTGATCCCATCCCGGTGGCCTCGGCCTCGATGGCCCAGGTCCATCGTGCCACCACCCTGGCCGGACGGGATGTGGCGGTCAAGGTGATGCGTCCCAATGTCATTGCCCTGGTGGAACTCGACATTCGGATGCTCTCCACCCTGGCCGAGCTGGTGGACACCTATCTTCCGGATTGGAAACGGATGCGGGTCAAGCAGGTGGTGGCCGAATTTGCCAGCTCCATTCGCAATGAGATCAATTTTCAGATCGAAGCCTCACGCGCCCAGAAATTTCGTGAAAATTTCAAAGAGGACAAAGAGATGCGGGTTCCTGCCGTCCTTTGGCCCCTCTCCACCCGGCACGTCCTGACCATGGAATGGATTGATGGTGTGCCCATTGATGAAATGGCCCGTCATGCGCGAAACGACCATCTGGATCCCGTCATTATTTCCCAAAACATTGTCACCAGCTTTTTCAAGCAGGTCTTTCGCGACGGTTATTTTCACGCCGATCAACATCCCGGCAACATTTTTGTCCTGGCCGATGGGACCATTGCCATTCTCGATTTTGGCATCGTTGGACGGGTCACGCGGGAGGATCGGGTGCTCCTGGCGCGGATTTTACAAGGCTTTTTGCAGCGCGATTATCGCCTGGTGGCCAAACTGCACATAGACGCCGGTTATGTACCGCGCTACACCAATCTGGATGCCTTTGAGGAGGCCTGCCAAATGTTGGGGGATCCCATCTTTGGCCAGCCACTCAAGGATATTTCCATCGGCAACCTGCTGGCCCAGCTTTTCAAGGTGACCGAACAATTCGATATGGTGGTACAGCCCCATCTGTTGCTGCTGCAAAAAACCATGCTGGTACTGGAAGGGGTGGGCCGGGAGATCAACCCGGATCTCAACATGTGGGAGTTGTCCGGACCATTGATCCGTGATTGGATGACGGACCATCTAGGCCCCAAGGGCAAGCTGATCGA
>CAIWLA010000528.1 GCA_903913345.1 uncultured Magnetococcales bacterium
ACCCGACGCGGGTACCCACCCGACCAGACAATACCCAATATCAGATCATGCGCATCATGGCGGCCCAAAGTTGGCACCATGCACGGGTGCTCAATCTCTCCGATCTGCGCGAACCCAAAAGCCTGCAATTGATAAAAACCCTGGACGGGTTGCGTTCGGTGACCGATGGGGAGCGACATTCCCTCTTTTGCCCGGCCCGCACAGCGGAACGGCAGCAGTTGATGGGACCGGTCGGGGCCATCCCCGTGCTGGTGGGCTGGGGACGGGATGGCCATCTGCGCCCGTTGGCCGAACAGTGTTTGCGGTCGTTAAAAGGGTGGCGGCTGATCGGCGTACCGGTGGATGACGAGGGGGTCTTTTATGCCCATCCCTCCCCGATGTTGCAGCAAAAAAAGGATCAATGGCTGGCGGCCGTTCTGGCGCAGTTGGTCAACCCCCATAAAGGGGCGGCAGCACCTCTTCTGTTGGCCGCCTTGCGGCCTGTTTGGGCAGGGCATCCACCGCATCCCATAACGACTGACCCGACCAGGGAGCAGGGGTCGGGCTGAAAAGTGCCCGGTTCAAGACCAATACCTCCTGGGCCAACGACTCCCACTGCAACCGTTTCAGTAACAGTTGCAGATCGTTCAAATGGCCCACTGTCTGGCCCGGCCAATAGGCCCGCGCCCAGGCCAGCAAAGCCGACCGGGCAGACTCTGGATTGTTTTGCGTGCAACCCTGTTTCAGTAACGCAGACAGTCTGCCCATATCGACACCTTTCGACCGGTTGACCGGCAACCGGTGCCCGGAAGAGGCCGAACGACGACGCCACCAGAGGGCCAAAACCGCCAAGAGGGTCAACGCCCAACCGATGGCTAAAAAGGGTATCAACCAGAAAGGATAACCGGAATCAATGGCACTCCTCTCCCCCGTTCCCTCCCCTTTTGTTTCTGTAACGCTCCCACGCCTTGCATCAGAAACAGTCACTTCCGTCCCCTTTCCGGTCGGGGAGGTGGCCATGGCAGGAGCGGTTCCCTGGAGGGAATTTGGCGTCATTTCTGTAACAGAAGAGGGGGATTGACCGGTGGTCTGGGCGGGGGCGACGACAATGGTCCGTTCTGGAATACGGGCCACCTCCTGGGCTTGGGTGTCCACATTCCACCAGGCGATTTCCATGGCGGGCAGGACGAACGATCCGGGCTGGGAAGGGACCATCGCCACCTTTTCCTGACGCGTCCCAATGATGCCGGTACGCTCCCGCTGATCGGTCAGGGTCGGCTGGTCTGGATACCGCTTTAAATGGTCAGGCAGTTTGCCTCCGGCCTGACCGGCCTCCGCTATTTCGGGCAACTGTGCAGAGGTCAACCCATCGGCCAACAGGGTCAGGGTGCGCGTAATGGCCTCCCCCACCTGGAATTTCGGGGGATTTTCGCTCCACTTTTCCATCAATTGCAGACGATGGGCAGGCAACCAGGAGGCCCCATGAAAAGAGGGTGGAATCGGCTCCACATCCAATTCCACCGCCGACGAATGACGCCGTTTGACCTCACCACCCCCGGCACTGAAGGCATCATCAAACAGACTGAACAGACCCCTCTTGCCCACCTGTACCTCCAGACGCAACGGCGCAACGGTCAACCGGCCACTGCGTTGGGGAAACAGGGCATACCGACGCTCGACCACCAGATAGTGTGTGCCATTCCGGTTGGTTTCAAAGGTTTGATCCTCCCCCAGCTTTTCGACCACCGCATCGGAGGCCTCCAGGGCCGGTTCAGTCAGCGAGGCCCCGGAGATCTCCACCGAGCGGAAAAAACGGACGGTGTAAATCACCTGGGATTGCACCATCCCCTTTTCCGGGGTGGTGCTGACCTCCAAAAAGAGATCCTCTGCCTGCTTCGCCCCTTTTTTGGGAGTGGGCGCAGTGCCTTTGTCGATCACAACGGTATACTCCGGGCTGTGATCCCGTCCAAAGGCAATGGCTGGAATGGTAAAGGTGCCAGCCCGCCTGGGCAGCACCGTGACCGTCCAGGATGTCTTGTGACTGTGTTGACCATTGACGGACTGAAAACTGCTGCCCTGCTGTTTGCCCAACAGCTCAAAATCCCGCTCCAGGAGAGAAAAATCCGGGGAACCGTCCGCCTCCTGCGCCGTCTCAAAAATCAGCCGAAAGGACTCCTCCTCATGGATGGGCTGACGATCGGTCCGCACCTGCCATTGCGCCGCCTGACCAACGGTGGCGCAGAGTCCAACCAGCCACACCATGAACACCGCCATGCCCATCCATTTGATTGCCCGTTGACTCACCATGCCTCCATTCCCTCCTCTGCTCGGCCCTGCGCGCCGTCGCGCTGGTACTGATACCGAAATTTGCGGCGCAACAGGCCACCCGGATCGTCTGGAATACGACGCAACCACTGCTCCATCGCCACTTGTGACTCTTTCGACTGTTCGTCCTGCTCCACAAGCGTCCGGGCATCCCTGGCACCCTGGGTGGCTGGCGACTCCCGAAGTTCTGGCATCCCCGGCTGATCATCGCTCCCTTTCGGGTCGATTTTATCCGCCGCCGATGGTTTGCCCGGAACCGGCTGTGCAGGGCGTTCCGCCTGCCCTTTGGATGATTGCCCGGCATCGGGTTTCGCGCCCTCCTCGGCACTCTTCCGGGTATCTTCATTCGCCGCAGGGGATTTTGGCTGATCCGCTTTTTGTTGATCCGCTTTTTGTTGATCCGCTTTTTGCTGATCCGATTTTTGCTGATCCGATTTTTGCTGATCCGATTTTTGCTGACCGGACTGTTTCTGGGCATCCGTCTGATCCGATTTTTCCCCCGACTGGTCCGGGGGGTGGATGGCCTTTTGCACGACTTCCAGGTTATGCCGGGCATCCTGATGGTCGGGCTGCTGTTGCAACACCTCCGTGAAGGCCTGGGCCGCCTCTGCCAGATGCCCCCCTTTGGCCAAAGCTGTCCCCTTGTTATAGAGGCTCTCCGTGGAATGGCTCTCCTGCCAATCGGTCACGGCCTGATCATACTGCCCGGCGCGATAATGGGCCGCCCCCTTCCACTCCCGATTTTCAAACAGACGGGCAGCGGCTTCATCGTTGCCCGCCTCCCACTGTTGCATGGCCTGTTGATCCGGGCGTTGCCAAAAGGCATCCCAATCCACCGCCTGAACGGCCCCTGGCGTCCACAACAACCACCACAGCAGGAGCAAAACACCCCGGCGGAATACCAGGGCGGCCAAGGGCAACACAACCAGCACCAGCCATGGCCCCTCCTCCTGCCAATTATCCGACATCATGTCCGTTTTTTCGACGCCAGAGGCCAGCGTTGGCCCTTTTTGCACCGCGAGCAGTGCCCCAATATCCCCATCGTCGGTCCGAATGGTTTGATAGCCTCCACCACCCAGGGTGGCCATTTTTTGCAACCGTTTTTCATCCAGTTTGGCCATGACGATCGCCCCATTGGCATCGTTCAAAAAACCACCGTCCACCAGCGGAATGGGTGCCCCTTCCGGGGTGCCCACCCCCAGGATGGCCAGGGTATGACCCTCCTTGACCACCCGGCTTGCCATCTGCTCAGGACCGGGCCAGCCGTCCGTCATCAGCAGGATATGCCCGTGGGCAATGCCGCCTTGATGCAGCAGATCCAACGCCTTTTTGATGGCCCGCTCCGGGCGACTGCCCTGAAGCGGCATCAGGCCCGTATCCAGACTGGAGAGTTGGGCCATGATCGTGGCCGTATCCTGGGTCAGCGGAGCCACCACGAAGGATTCCCCGGCAAAGACCAGGAGGGCGGTTTGCCCTTCCCGTCGCTGGCGCAACAGATCGACCATTTTATGTTTGGCACGGACCAGACGACTGGGTTTCAGATCGCCGGCATCCATGGAGCGCGAGAGATCCAACAGCAGAACCAGGGCCGACTGGGTATGAAAAACCGGTTGAGGATGCCGCTGCCAGACCGGTCCCGCCATGGCCAACACCAGCAGACCGCCCATGGCCGCCATCCACCCCGGTGCCCACCGGGCCTCACCACAACTGGAATGGTGGAGAATGTGGGGCAACAGATGGGCATCACAGACCCGACTCCAACTGGAATCGCCCAGCGTGGGTTTGCTCATCCGCCAAACGAGCCAGAGCAGCGGCAGCCAGGCCCACAACCATTCGGGACGCAACAGGTGCCAGGAGGTCATGGCTGCAACCTCCGCACACGAGACCGCCAGACCAACCCATAGCCCAACAGCAGGGCCATTCCCAGGGGCCAAAAAAAGAGGGCACGAACGGGACGAAAGGTTTGGGCATCGTCCTGAACCGGTTCCAACTGATCGAGCAATTGATGGATTTGCGCCAGTGTCGCGCTATCCCTGGCGCGAAAATAGCGGCCACCGGTCAGGTTGGCGATTTCGGTCAAGGCCTTTTCATCCAAATCCGATGACGGATTGACCCGACGCGCCCCAAAAATGGAGCGCACGACCATTTCATCGGCACCGATACCGATGGTATAAATTTTCAACCCCTCTTTGGCCGCCAGTTGGGCCGCCTTCAACGGCGAGATCTGCCCGGCATTGTTGGCACCATCCGTCAGCAGGATCAGGACGCGGCGATTGGCAGCGGGGGGAGCGGCCTCCCCCGGCGAAACGGCGAACGGAACCCGCTCCGCAGCGGGTCGTTCCATACATTTCTTGACCGCCAGGGCAATGGCATCCCCAATGGCGGTCTCTTTGCCCGGCAGGCCGATGACCGACTCGTCCAGAAAGGTTTGCACCGTTTTGCGGTCAAAGGTCAGCGGGGCCTGCAGATAGGCATTGGTGCCAAAGAGGATCAATCCCAACCGGTCACCGGTGCGGCGACGGATAAAGTCACCCGCCACCTGCTTGATGGCGGTCAAACGATCCACCATTTTGTCTTCCAGTTGGAAATCACGGGTTTCCATACTGCCGGACAGATCCACGGCCAGCATGAGATCCCGACCACTGACGGGCAGATGGATCGGTTCTCCCAGCCATTGGGGACGACTGGCCGCCCCGACCAACAGTACCCAGGTCAAGAAGGCCAGCAGCAAGGTGATCCGCGACACCTTTTTGCCCGCCGTCACCGACGCCGTGGGCAATGCCAGGCCACTGGCAGCGGGAAGATGCAGGATGGCCTCGCTCCTTCCCCGCACGGTGGGCAACAGACGACGTACCAACCAGGGCAATGGCAACAGCCAGAAAATCCAGGGCCATTCAAAATGGATCATCGCAACATCGGTGCAGGAAACAGGTTTGCAGGGAAAAGAACCGTCCATTAAATGGTCCCTCGGACCGTTTTTGTCAATACCGGATAAACATCCGGTGGGGATACAACACCCACCAGAAAAACGATCCCCCTGATCCCTCCCGTTCACCAATCCGTTGGAAATATCTGAAAGTAATTGACAAACAGACTGAAATCGAGGAGAATGCCCGACTCTTTGCACCACACTTCCAATAAGGAGATCCCGGACGTGCAATTGGTCAACGGATCGACGGTCGCCATTGTGGGTGGCGGGCCGGGGGGCACTCTGACGGCCATTTTTCTGTTGGACCTCGCCCAACAATTGCGAATAGAACTGTCGGTCGATATTTATGAGCCCAAGCCATTCTCGGAAACCGGTCCCACGGGTTGCAATATGTGCGGTGGTGTCGTCTCCGAATCCCTCATGCAACGGTTGGCAGCCGAAGGAATCGTGTTGCCGAATGAGGTGATTCTCGATACCATCAACGCCTATGTTTTGCACACGGATGAAGATTCGGCGCGCCTGGAGGCCCCCAGACGGGAAATGCGCATTGCCACCCTCTTCCGAGGGGCCGGACCCAAGGGGGCGGAACATCAACGCCCGTTGCCCTGGATCAGTTTTGATGGCTATCTGCTGACATTGGCCATCCAGAGGGGTGCCCGCCATCTTCCCCACGCGGTGATCGGGTTGACCAGAGAAGAGGGACTGCCCACCATACTCACCCAGGCATCCCCCCCGCGCCGCTACGATCTCCTCGTCGGAGCAGTCGGACTCAATCAGACCAGGAGTCTGCAACTCTTTGAATCTCTGGGATTCGGCTATCGGCGACCCCAATCCGCCCGCGCCTATGTGGCGGAACTCTATTATGGGGAAAAGGATGTCCAGAAATATCTGGACCATGCCATGCATGTCTTTTTATTAAAAATTCCACA
>CAIWLA010000529.1 GCA_903913345.1 uncultured Magnetococcales bacterium
CTCGTCTGCCCAAGACAACAATGTGAATTTGTACCCGCCATAAACTTGGCCCGCCGTGGTGCCCAGATGCCGCCTGACCTCTTCGTAATAAATCGTCCCGATATCATTGTTCGTTTTAACCTCGTCAAGCCAACGCCTAAACCGAGAAAAAGGCCTGCCGGGTGATTCCGTTCTGCCCGCCTTCTTCCATTCCTGTGTCCCACTGAGCACCTTGCCGCCGGTCAGAATCGCCCACCCCGTCTTGGTCCCCAGGTCCAGGGCGAGGATCGCGCTTTGCCCTTTGGTACCCTTGCCAGGCAAGGCTGCCGTAGTCATTTCTGCCTTCTCCTGTCGGTTCATGCCGCCACCTTGCTGATCGGCCACTGCCGCTGACGATAAATGGTCACCCGCTTTTTCCATGCCCCCAAGGCGAACGGGTGCGCATCCACTACGTCTACCACCAAGCCGTCCTGTTTCCCCGGAGCCGGACGGATCACTCGGCCAACAGCCTGGAGCAGAGGGGTGGCACCGGAGATTGGCGATGCCAGGATCAGGGCCGACCACACCGAACAGTCCAGCCCCTCTCCCAGCAGACCCTTGGTCCCCACCACCACCCGTGCCGTCGCCAGACCGGCCATCCGCTTTTCGCGCTCCTTCGGCGGGAGTTTGCCGTGGACCAGCAGAGATCCCGGAATCATCGCTGCCAGCACCTCCGCATGCTCCACCCGGTCGGTCAGCACCAGGGTCTGACGGCTTTTGGCCAGGGATACCGCCATGCGCGCAATGGACAAATTCCGACTGCGATCTGCCACCAACGCCGTCAGCAACTCGCTCCATGCCGTTTTTTTTTGAGGATCCACCTGGGGAAACCGGCACCCAGTGTCCATCACAGCCACTTTCGCCTGCACGATTCCGCCAACCTCCTGCACCTCGTCGGGATGGATGGTGGCGATCACATCCCCCAGGAGGCGATGAATCACTGGCTCCAACCCATCCCCACGCTTCGGGGTGGCAGTGAAGCCATAGCGGTACTTGCCAGGGAACATGCCAATCACCTGCGCAAAGGTCTCGGCTGAAGCGTGATGACACTCATCGACCATCACCAAGCCGATCTTTTCGGCAAACTGACAAGCCGCCTCCGGACGGGCATGCAGCGTTTGCATGATGGCCAACGTGATCTCACGACCCTCGGTCCAACACCCGTCGCCGATCAAACCCGCCTCGATGCCCAGCCGTTTCTGGATGACCTCCCGCCACTGACGCGCCAAGGGTTGCGCATGGACCAAAACCACTGCCCGTTGCGAACGACGCCGTATCAGGTCCAGCCCGGTGGCGGTTTTCCCGCTGGCGGTCGGTGCCACAATCACCCCCTGGGTCGTCTCCAGAGCCGCATCGATGGCGCGATTCTGGTAGTGCCGCAGCTCAAGCCCGATGAGCCGACTGGGATAGGCTGCTGGCATCAGCACTCGGTTGTCCGCCCAAGCGATGGGGGTCCCCATGGATGCCGCCAAGGCGTGAAGCCTGTGTCCGTATCCCCGAGGAAAGGCAATGCTGCCAGGGATCTGCCGATAGGTGGCAATGGTCCTGGGAATCATGTGGGTGGACCGCCCGGTTTTTAATGCCTCGGCATAATCCGGGTTGGTAAAGGTGTTTTCCTCCATCGCCTTGCGCAGTGCCGGTATTTTCAACGGCTCCTGGCAATGGACGGTGATCTCACCTGTGATGATTGCGTTCATCCAAAACTCCCTGACTCGTAACCGTTCACCCCCCCCCCCTTCCGAATCGGCAAAGCGACCGGGAAGGGAGTGGGTGGCGGTTCGCTTGTGATGCCAGCATGGGTGGCAGAGACTGCTCTGTTTCGCTCCTCGTTACTGTTGTCGATGCAAGCATTCGTTAACCATTGACAAAAACAGCCAAGAATGTGACAAACATGCGTGCTGTTACGGAGTGATCCTGGATTCCAACGAGCCAACACCTATGAACCTGAGCGACCACGATTTGCGCCAACTGGATGAGTCATACGTCAGATCTCTAAAGTCTGACCAACTGGTGGTGTTGTCACTCAAGATCTTGGCCGACCTCAAGGTTGCCCGTGATAGGCTCAATCGCACCCCACAGAACAGTTCCGTACCCTCAGGGAGCCAGCCTCCTTGGGCCGGTGGAACCAAAAAGAATACGGATTCAGGTGTTGATGAAGACGATACCGACGAGGAGGAACTGCTGAAGGACGCCATGGGCAAAAACGCCAAGGAACACGAGGCGAACGCAGAAGACGATGGCGATTCTGGCAAGGCTGGAGGTTCTTCTTCGGCCAAGAGTGCCCAAAAACCGCCTGCTACGCAGAAAAGCCAGGATGGCGGCAGCAAAAAACGCAAGCCGGGCAAACAGCCGGGAGCCCCAGGACATGGTCGCAAGGTGGAACTATCTTTGACTGGTCCTGACGAAATCCATAGGGCCAGTCACTGTGCTGGTTGCTCCACAGAATTTGGTGAAAGTGCCCCGTTTACCGCCTGCACTGGTCTGTACGTTGTTGACGTAGAATTCAGACCCGATGGACAAGCGGGACTGAAGTTGACACATATCAAGCACGTTTACGGGGATGTTGAGTGCGCCGCCTGTGGCCACACGACGCGGACCATGCCTGGACGTTGCGAATCAGAGCCAGAATGGAGCGTGGAGTTGACCGAGTGGCACTTGGTCGGTCCGATGCTGGTGTCCTTGATCGTGTGTTTGTCTAAGCGCATGCGTGGGTCGCGTCCAAAAGTACAGGAATTTCTTCATGATTGGTTAGGGCTGTGGTTGGGAACAGGCACAATCAACCAGTGCATTCACGAGGCTGGTCGTGCTGTGGAGCCTCTTGAGGATCAAATGATTGAGGAGATACGTCAAGCAGAGCTGCTCAATGTGGATGAGACGCCATGGAAAGAAAAAGCCGTACTTCTGTGGTTCAGCGTTTTCGGCTCGTTGACGGTCACATTGTTTGTGGTTGGCGCGCGTAGTGCGGATGCACTTGCACGGATTTTGGGAGATGCGTTTCCCGGTTGGCTGATGAGCGATGGGCTGA